>CAZPQP010000267.1:0-2441 GCA_964588635.1 uncultured Bifidobacterium sp. | reverse complement strand
GCCGCCGCGCGGATCAGGCGCCGTCGGCCGGGCGACTCCGCGGCGCGGGCGCCGGAGTCGAGCGGGGTGATGACCCGCAGGGTGCCACGGTTCGGCGTCGGCTCGTCCACCTAGCGGATCACCGGAACCGGACGACGGATGGGCGGGTGCATGCGGCTCCTCGGGAAGCGCGGCGGACGACTGCGACGAGTGTACGCGCCGGCGTCGGCGCACGCGGGTGCCACGACGTCAATTGGCAGCGTGCAGCGCGTCGGACAGGAGGTAGCCCTGGGCGTAGTCCGCACCGAGTTCGCGGACCAGCTCGAGCTGGTCCTCGGTCTCCACGCCCTCCGCGACGATCTCGAGATCGAGGGAGTGGCCGAGGCTCACGATGCCCGCGACGATCGGGCGCGTCCGCTCCGCATGATCGCTGGTCAGATCCGCGATGAAGGAGCGGTCGATCTTCAGCTGCGTCAGCGGCATGCTGCGCAGCTGCGTCAGCGACGTGAAGCCGGTGCCGAAATCGTCGACGGCGATGCCGACGCCGTGGGCGGCGAGCAGGAAGAGCGGCTCGGCAGCCGGCGCGTCCCCGGTCAGGGCGACGCGCTCCGTCACCTCCAACGTCAGCCGACGCGGCTCCACGTCCGCGGCGGCCAGATCTTCGAGCACGGCCTGCGCGAAGCTCGCGTCGAGCTCGCGGACGGAGACGTTGATCCAGATCGAGAAGGTCTCAGGGTGCATGCTGGCGGCGGCCAGCCCCGGCAGATCGCGGATCGCCTGGCGGCGGACGAAGGTCCCGATCTCCCGGATCGCACCCGATTCCTCGGCCAGCGGGATGAACTCCGCGGGGCCCACCGCACCGAGCTCGGCATCGTGCCAGCGGATCAGCGCCTCCATGCCGGTGGCAGCACCCCCGTCGAGCCGCACGATCGGCTCGTACACGACGGAGAGCTCGCCGCGGTCTGCAGCGCCGGTGAGACGGGCCTTCATGGTGCCGCGACGACGCAGCTGATCAGGCCGCTGGGTCACGGGCTCCTCACTGGTCGGCGTGGTGATCCCGAGGAGCCACGCCGGCGAGCGGTCCCGCTCGATCCAGCGCGCGACCTCGGCCGCCGCCTGCGTCGCCGCGAGCAGGCATCGGGACGACGGCTCGCCGCCGCTCCCGGGGATCAGCTCGAATGCCCCGACGACCGTCCCCGAGACGGTGATCGGGACGGCGTACGAGGCGTGGGCACCGACGCTGCTCAAGGCGGCGGCCACGACCGTCGGCAGGACATCGTCTCCGTGTCGCGTCGCCGTGGCCTGCGTGTGGATCAGGACGTCGGCCGGGTAGGCGAGACCGCGGCGCGCCCGTTCCATCGGCGCGAGGCGCCTGGTCGTGTCGATCCAGAGCGGATCGACGGCGAGCTGCTCGCCGTCGTGCCACCACAGCCCGCCCGCGCTGAGTCCGAGGCAGTGGACGATCGCATGGAGCGCGTGATCGAGCAGCGCGTCGAGATCGGTCTCGCGTGCCGTCAGGTCGCCGATCGCCTGCAGCAGCGCCACGTGCGCGGCCTCATCGTGGGAGATCGCGTACTCGAGCTCCCGGATGCGCGTTCGCGACTGGATCAGCGCCGACGTGTGACGCGCCAGATCCTCGAGTGCGGAGAGTTGCTCCGGCGAGAGCTCGCGCGGCTCGTAGTCGATCACGCAGATGGTGCCGAGCGCGCGGCCGGCGGCCGAGACGATCGGCACGCCGCAGTAGAAGCGCAGATGCGGGTCGCCCACGACGAAGGGGTTCTCGCGGAAGCGCTCGTCGAGGAGCGCATCGGGCACGAGCAGCGTCTGCTCGGGCTCGAGGATCGCGTACGAGCAGAAGGCGTCCCGGCGGTCGAGATCGCCCGACGCGATGCCGATGCACGCCTTCGTGCTCTGGTGGTGCTCGTCCACGAGCGTGATCAGCGCGGCGGGGGTCTGCGCGATGTGCGCCGCGGTGCGCGCGACGGCGTCATAGGCCTCCTCGCGTCCCGAGTCGATGAGCTCAGCGGCGTAGAGGTCCGCGAGTCGCGCGGCCTCGCCGACGGGAATCGGCGGCTCGGGCCGCGGCGCCGAGCCGCTCCGCGAATCCTCGTTCCCGATGCTCATCCCGCTGCGCGCCTCCTCTCCCGACACGGAGATCGACCCCTAGCGGAACCGTAGAGGAAACCTCTGCGGACTGATAGTCATCCGCGGCCGGCGTGCGGGGGAAGCGCGGTGAGACTGTGGCTAACCCGCAGCCAGCGGGATCAGCTCGTTCGGATCGGCCGGCGAGCCGTCGCCGATGCCGAACATGCCGGCCAGCATCCCGGTGATGGCCTCGGGCGTCGCGCCGTGCGCCTGATGCTCCCGCAGCGTGATCGCGCCGTGGCGCTTGGCCAGTCGCGCCCCGTCGTCGCCGAGCAGCAGCGGCACGTGGCCGTACTCCGGCGGCTCGAGATCGAGCA
>CAZPQP010000266.1:0-2443 GCA_964588635.1 uncultured Bifidobacterium sp. | reverse complement strand
TCGGCTCGAGCACCTCGAGCGAGTCGTGCGGGCGCGGGTCGGTGAACCACGAGAAGCGCATGGCGCGCATCACGGCGTCGGCGGCGTCGTGGCCCTGGCGCCGCGCGCTCACGATCAGCCGGCAGGCGAGGCCCGTCGCCGCGGGGCGCTCACGCGGCGCCGTCGCGAAGGGCATGCCGAAGCGATCGCGGAACTCGATGTGCCACTGCGTCATCTTCTCGCCCGTGTAGCCCGCATCGATGTAGCGCTGCGGGTCCTCGGCGAGGCCGATCATGCACGTGCGCCAGGTGAGGCCGTCGCCGTAGCGCCACTCGAGCGCGCGGATGAACGGCTCGGCGGAGTAGGCCCACGGACAGCCCGGATCGGTGTAGTGGACGACGTCGATGGCCATGGGTGGAGCGTACCTGCACGTACGCTTCCGCCGTGACGACGCGCGTATCCGACCGCCGCATCTTCGCGCTCGCGATCCCGGCGCTCGGGTCGCTGGCGGCCGAACCGCTCTACCTGCTCGTCGACACCGCCGTCGTCGGCCACCTCGGCAAGGAGTCGCTGGCGGGGCTCGCCGTCGGCGCCGCGCTGCTGGGCAACGCGATCTGGCTGATGAACTTCCTGGCGTACGGCACGACGAGCCGGGCCTCGCGCCTGTTCGGCGCCGGCCGGCGCAAGGAGGCCGTCGAGCGCGGCGTGCAGGCCACGTGGCTCGGCGCGATCGTCGGCGTCCTCCTGCTGATCGTCCTGCAGGCGTTCGCCGATCCGCTCACGCGACTGATCGCAGGCGATCACCCCGAGACGCAGGCCGCCGCGCTGAGCTGGCTGCGCATCGCGCTGTTCGGCGTGCCCTTCGTGACGATCGTGCTGGCCGGCTGCGGCTGGCTGCGCGGCGTGCAGGACCTGCGCAAGCCGCTCGTCTACCTGATCGCCTCGAACATCGTCAGCGCGGCCCTCGCGCCTCTGCTCGTCTACGGCTTCGACCTCGGCCTCGACGGCTCCGCCTACGCGAACGTCGTCGGGCAGATCTTCGCCGCCGCGCTGTTCCTCCAGGCGCTCCTGCGCGAGGGCGTCTCGCTCCGCCCCTACCGCCAGGGCCTGATCGAGCAGCTCGCAACCGCCCGCGACCTCGGGATCCGCACGATCGCCCTCGAGGGCACGTTCCTGAGCGCCACCGCCGTCGCCTCGCGCCTCGGGCCGGAACAGGTCGCCGCGCACCTGATCGCGATCCAGCTCTGGTACTTCCTGGCGCTCACGCTCGACGCCTTCGCGATCGCGGCCCAGGCGCTGATCGGCGAGCTGCTCGGCGCCGGGGAGCTGGAACGCGCCCGCGCCACGGCGCGCCGTCTCTGCGAGCTCGGCGCGATCGTGGGCGCGGTCTTCGGCGCGATCATCATCGCCGGCTGGCGCATCATCCCCCGCCTCTTCACCGACGACGCCGATGTCGTCGACGCCACCAGCGCGGCCTGGGGCTGGTTCGGCGGCATGCAGCCGTTCGCCGGCGTGGTCTTCGCGATCGACGGGATCCTCGTCGGCGCCGGCGATACCGCCTTCATGCGGAACTTCACCCTCGTGGCCGTGCTGGGCGGGTACCTTCCCTGCATGCTCGGCACGATCTACCTCGGCTGGGGCCTGACCGGCCTCTGGGTCGGCATCACGCTGTTCATCCTGATCCGCTTCGCCCTCGGCGGCGCGCGCACGCTCCGCGGCGGCTGGGCGATCGGCGGCGCCACGACGTGAGCCCGTCCCTGGGGGCGGCGCTGCGCGTCTGGCTGCGGCTCGGCTGCATCTCGTTCGGCGGGCCGATCGCGCAGATCGACCTGATGCACCGCGAGGTCGTCGAGCGCCGGGGCTGGGTCGACGAGCGCTCGTTCCTCCATGCGCTGCGCCTCTGCACGGCGCTGCCCGGCCCCGAGGCGCAGCAGCTCGCGTGCTACCTCGGCTACCGGCTGCACGGGGTGCGCGGTGCGCTCGCGAGCGGTGGGCTGTTCATCCTCCCCTCCCTGCTCCTGATCATCGGGCTGTCGTGGATCTACATGGCGCTCGGCGAGACGGGCGTGGTGACCGGCATCGTGCGTGCGCTCGGCGGCGCCGTCGTGGCGCTCGTCGTCGCCGCCGGCATCCGGATGGGGCGCAAGGTCGTGCGCACGCGCTGGACGCTCGCGATCGCCCTCATCGCCGGGGTCTCGATGCTGCTCGGTGCGCTGTTCCCGATCCTCGTGGTGCTCGGCGCGCTGGCGGGGTACCTGATCGGCCGCTTCCGCCCCACCGCCCTCGTGCCGCTCGAGGACCAGGAGGACCCGGGCGAGCCGCCGCACCCCGTGGACCGGCCGGCGCTGATCCGCCGCGCGGTGATCGGCGCGGTGATCTGGCTCGGCGCGATCGGCGCGCTGCTCGCCGTCGGCGGCGTGATCGCCGAGCTGACGGGCTTCTTCACGATCGTCGCGCTCGTCAC
>CAZPQP010000265.1:0-2454 GCA_964588635.1 uncultured Bifidobacterium sp. | reverse complement strand
GACGATGAAGTCGACGGCCTCGCCGACGGTGCCGATCGACTGGGCCTCCTCGTCGGAGATCTTCACGCCGAAGCCCTCCTCGAGGTCCATGATCAGCTCGACCAGGTCGAGCGAGTCGGCCTGCAGGTCGTCGCGCATGTGCGCGCTCTCGGTGATGTCTGCGGGGTCGACGTCGAGACGCTCGACGAGAATCTCCTGCACCTTGCCCAGAACCTCTGCGCGATCAGCCACTGTCTTTGCCCTTTGTTCGAAGTCGTGTGGACGCGCTGACACTAGCAGGCGGCTATACGGCGTTACGACACGCGGGCGCTGATCGCGCCGACGAGGTCGCACTCGACGCCCTCGGCGGCGTAGCGGCAGGCCTGCGCGATGCCATGGGGTCTCGCCGAGCCGTGGACGACGATCGCGACGGCATTGGCGCCGAGCAGGTGCGCTCCGCCGTACGTATCGGGGTCGAGGGCATCGCGCACGCGGCGCAGGCCGGGGCGCAGCAGCAGGCCGCCGAGCTGACCGCGCAGTCCCGTGGCCTCCGCGCGGACGCGGCGGAAGGCCTCGCGCGCCGTCCCCTCGCAGGTCTTGAGCAGGACGTTGCCGGCGAAGCCGTCGGTGACGATCACGTCGACGAGCGACGTGAGCGCGTCGCGCCCCTCCACGCTGCCGCGGTACGCGAGCGCGGCATCGGCGGCCAGCAGCGCGTGCGCCTCCTTCATGCGCGCGTCGCCCTTGCCCGGCTCCTCGCCGATCGCGAGCAGGCCGCACGTCGGACCGTCGATGCCCAGCAGGTGCTCCGCGAAGGCGCTGCCGAGATGCGCGAACTGGTGCAGCTGCTGCGGCGTCGTGTCCATGTTCGCACCGGCGTCGATCAGCACCGTCGGGCGGACGGCGCCGGGCAGCACGGCGGCCAACCCGGGCCGACTGATGCCCGGTGCACGCCCGATGATCAGCGCGGCCGCGGCGAGCGTCGCCCCGGAGTGCCCGGCCGAGACGAGCGCCTGAGCCTCCCCCGCCCGGACCGCGCGAGCCGCGACGACGATCGAGGCGCCGTCGTCGCCCCGGACGAGCTCGGCCGGTTCGGCGTCCTGCGGCACGACGCGCGGCGCGTGGCGCACCTCGATGCGCGGGTGGTCGTCGACCAGCGGGCGCAGCACCGCCTCATCGCCCACCAGCAGCACGGAGAGCTCCGCCGAGTCCACGGCGGTGCGAACGCCCTCGACGACGGACAGCGGGGCGGAATCGCCGCCCATCGCGTCGACCGCGATGACGACGCCCACGGGCTACGCCAGGGGAGCGTTATCGACGATGTACCGCTTGCCGCGGTACGTCCCGCAGCTCGGGCACACACGATGCGGCAGCTTCGGCGCCGAGCACACGGAGCAGGTCGCGACCATCGGGGACGCGATCTTGTGCGTTGCGCGACGCTTGTCGCGACGGGCCTTGGAGGTTTTCCGTTTCGGGACTGCCATAACGCGGGGCAGACTAGCGAACCCGGCGCGCGGGTGGCGCCACTACCCCTCCGGGGCGTCGTCCTTGAGCTGCTGAAGGGCGCTCCAGCGGCTGTCCGGCTCGGGCGGCGGGCACTGACAGGTGCCGACGTTGAGGTCGGTGCCGCACGACGGGCAGAGGCCCTGGCAGTCCTCCTTGCAGAGGATCTTGTGCGGCATGGAGAGGACGATCGCGTCGGCGGCCCATGCGCCCGCATCGAGCTCCTCGCCCTGCAGGTAGTCGCAGACCTCCTCCGCCTCGAGGCCCGGCTCGGGGTGATCCGCCTGGTACTCGCGGGCGTCGATCTGGACCGGCACGGAGGCCGGCTCGAGGCAGCGATGGCACGGTCCGGTGATCGTCGTCTGCAGGCGCAGCCGGAACAGCAGCCCCGACAGCGTGCGCGTGACGTCGAGCCGCGCGATCGGCGGCGAGAGCGGACCGGTGTACTCGACGCCGCCGAGCTCGAGCTGCGGCACGGCGACCGGCACCTCGATCGAGCGCTCCGCGCCCGGCTCGAGCCGGAGCTGCGAGAGATCGATCATGGCCGGAGCCGCCGCGCCGGGATCAGGTCGTGATCTCGGTGAACTGCGCAGAGCCGCCCGACGTGCGCTCCGGCGAGGCGCTGGCGAGCTGGCCGCGGCCGCGCTGGACGGCGCCGAGGAACTTGCCGAGATTGGCCTCGAGGGTGCCGAGGATCTCGTCGGCGTAATCCTCCGCGCCGAGCCGGATCTCGCGCTCGCGGTTGCGCGCGTTCTCGAGGATCTCCTGCGCCTGACGCTCGGCCAGCCGCACGACCTCCTGCTGCGACGCCTCGCGCTGCGCGATCTCGCGGGCCTCGACGACGATGCGCTCGGACTCGCGCTTTGCCTCGCCGAGCATCTCCTGGCGCTCCTTCACGATCCAGCGCGCCTGCTTGATCTCGTCGGGGATCGTCGCGCGCATCTGGTCGAGGATCTCCCAGATCTCCTCGCG
>CAZPQP010000264.1:0-2487 GCA_964588635.1 uncultured Bifidobacterium sp. | reverse complement strand
TCAGGATGATGCGGCCCGGCGCCTCGTCGATGACGTCGTTGAGGGGCTCGATCGTGGTGGCCTCGGAGGGCGTGCGCCCCGGCAGCTGCGCGTTGGTCGAGTCGCCGAGCATCGCGAGCACGCCGGCGTCGCCCAGCGCGGAGAGGCGCTTGCGGTCGACCTGACGGCGGGCGTCCTGGCCGGTCGCGTCGAGCTTGTAGTCGCCGGTGTGCACGATCGTGCCGACCTTCGTGTGCAGCGCGATCGCCGTGGGATCGGGGATCGAGTGCGCGACGCGGATGAACTCCGCGGTGATCGAGCCGATCTCGACCATGTCGCCCGGCTGCACGGTGACGAGCGGGGGCAGCGGCAGGTCGTGCTCCGACAGCTTCGCCTCGACCATCGCGATCGTGAAGGGCAGCGACACGATGCGGCCGATCGGCGTGCCCGTGCGGATCAGGTGCGCCAGCGCCGCGACGTGGTCGTCGTGGGCGTGCGTGACGAGCACCGCGTCGACCGGCTTGCCGCGCATGACGCGCACGTCGGGCAGGAAGATGTCGACGCCGAGGCCGCGATCATCGCCGTGCGGGAAGCCGATGCCGCAGTCGATCACGATGCGGACGCCGTCGTGCTCGAACACGGCCATGTTCCGCCCGACCTCGCCGAGTCCGCCGATGGGGGTGATGCGAATCGGGTCCGTCACGGGGGACACGGTACCGGGACGGGGGCGCATCCGCGCCGGGCGGCACGTGCATGCGACAGGACTGCGGCCCGGGTTCTGGCATACTCCCGATCGCTCGGGGTATGGCGCAGCCTGGTAGCGCGCTCCGTTCGGGACGGAGAGGTCCGCAGTTCGAATCTGCGTACCCCGATGAGCACCGAGGGACGGCCAGCCCGGGCCGTCCCGCACCTACGCTGTGGGCATGCCCTACGGCTGGCCCTACGCGGTGCTCGTCCTCCTGCAGGCGGCGGTGATCCCGCTCGTGCGCGATCCGGGGCTGCTGCCGCGCATCCCGCGCCATCCGCTGCTCGGCCTGCTGCCGCTCGTCGCGATCGGCGGCGGCGTCATCGCCCTCGGGACCATTCCCGGCGCGGTCGCGGCCGTCACCGACCTCGCGGCACTAGCGGTGCCGCCGCTGGCGCTCGTCGCCGCGCTGCACGTGCGGCGCTGGGCGCTGCCGCTCGCGATCGTCTCACCGCTCCTCTGGCTGGCGGCCTGGCGGCTGCCGACCAGCGGGTGGACGCAGTTGGCGGGGGATCTCCTGATCGTCCTGGCCGGCGTGTCGCTCGGCCGGCTGACGGGCTGGATCGCGCCGCGCGGCGCGCTCGTCGTCGGCGTGCTGATCGCCACCGTCGTGGACATCTGGCAGGTGCTGACCGTGCAGGTCGCGCCCGTCTCGCAGGCGCTGGCCGCGGCAGCGCCGCCGAAGGGGCTGCCGGGGTTGCAGCAGCTGGAGCTGCTCGGCGCCTCGATGGGGTGGGGCGACGTCTACCTCGCCGCGCTGGTCGGTGCGATCGTGGCGGTGAGCGTCCGCGCCACGGTCGCCGCCACGGCTGCCACCGCCATCGCCGGCCTGCTGCTCGGCCTGCTGTTCGGCACGCTCGACCTGCTGCCCGCCACGGTGCCGCCGACCGTCGGCCTGCTCGTCGCCGGCGTGGTCGAGCGCCGCCGTGTGGCCGTCTGGTTGCGAACGGCGACCACGCGCCTGAAAGCCCGTAGGATGCCCGCAGACAAGGAGGCCTGACCAGCCATGGCGAC
This sequence comes from uncultured Bifidobacterium sp., assembly GCA_964588635.1. GTDB lineage: Bacteria > Actinomycetota > Thermoleophilia > Gaiellales > F1-60-MAGs149 > F1-60-MAGs149. The sequence goes on along the minus strand of CAZPQP010000264.1, from coordinate 749 downwards.
CACGATCAACCTCGACGAGCACCTCCTCATCGGAGGCTCCTGGATCGACGCGACGGGCGGAGCCCGCTTCGACGTCACCGACCCCGCGACCGGCAGCAAGGTCGGCTCGATGCCGAACGGCACGGAGGCCGATGTGAAGGCCGCCATCGATGCCGCCGCCGCGGCGCTGCCCGGCTGGCGCTCGACCCCCGCGCTGCAGCGCGCCCGCATCCTGCGCAAGGCCGCCGATCTGATGCGCGAGCGCGCCGACGAGATCGCCACCACGATGACGTCCGAGCAGGGCAAGGCGCTCGCCGAGGCCAAGGGCGAGGTCGAGTACGCCGCCAGCTTCTTCGAGTGGTTCGCCGGCGAGGCCGAGCGCGTCTACGGCGAGATCGCCCCGCCGATGAACACGGCCAACCGCGTGCTCGTGCTGCGGCAGCCCGTCGGCGTCGTCGCCGCGATCACGCCGTGGAACTTCCCGGCCGCGATGATGACCCGCAAGCTCGGCCCCGCCATGGCCGCCGGCTGCACCAGCGTCGTCAAGCCCGCCAGCGCCACGCCGCTGACCGCCGCGCTCGTCCTGCGCTGCATCGAGGACGCCGGCGCCCCCGCCGGCGTGGTCAACCTCGTCACGTCGCGTGACGCCGGGATGGTCGCGAACACGATCTTCAACGACCATCGCGTCAAGAAGATCTCGTTCACCGGCTCCACCGAGATCGGCAAGGACCTGATCCGCGCCTCGGCCGAGCAGGTCAAGCGCCTCAGCC
>CAZPQP010000263.1:0-2501 GCA_964588635.1 uncultured Bifidobacterium sp. | reverse complement strand
GCTCCTTGCGCGAAGCGAGCAGTGCCCCCGGCATGATTCGAACATGCGACGCACGGTTTAGGAAACCGACGCTCTATCCCCTGAGCTACGGGGGCGGCCGGTGGATGATACGGCCGCTGACCGGTCTCGCGTGCGGCAGCGATTGCCGTTGGGGCGGGCGTCGGGTTGTGATCGGGCAGGTCTGCGTCAACGTGGTGGAATCGTGTGCCGTGACACCAACCGTGGCCCGGTCTTGGCAGTGCCCGCACAGGCTGCTACGTTCCTCTGCGTGAGTATTCAGGTCAACACTCGGCGCCCGCGTCCAATCTGGTTTCTTCGGCGCGCAGGAGTCGTCCTGGCACTGATTGTGCTCGGCGCGATGGCCGCGCCCGTCGGGGCGCAGACGTTTCAGGTCGGGCTGCCGAGCGACTGCAACGCAGCGTTCGGAAACCGCTGGAACCCGGGCCAGGATGTGTGCCTGCTCGTCGAGAACCGGGCGCGGCAGTATGGCGTCCAGGGGACGTTCCGCGGCATGACGCTCCAACGAACCGGCGTGAAGATGTCGAAGGGCTCGTGGAGTGGCGGATCCTCGGTGGCCACCAACCCCGGATCGTTCTGGGGCCAGTTCGGCATCGGTGGAACTGGGCTGCTGGGCGTCGTGTCCTACGCGCCCGCGACGGGACCGCTCGCCGGCGATGCTTTGCAGATACAGGTCGGCGATACCGGATCGGACACCCGCCTTGCGAAATGCGTCAACGTCCGCTTCTTCGCCTGCGAGACACCCGAGACGACCCAATCGCTCACAGACGGCAACACCCTCGGTCAGCCTCCGATCGCCGTCGCGATCGTCGAGAACCGTCCCGTCATCCTCAAGATCATCAACCAGACCGATCAGGCGCTCAGGCGCTCGACGGATCTGCGGCTGACGGGCTTCCGCCAGGACACCGAGTCGACGAACGATGCGCTGGCCCGGAGCATCGCGGCGCTGCAGCGAAGCCAGCAGGGGCAGGCGTACTACCACCTCTTCCGGGACCTTTCGACCGATAACAACGCGACCGTGGAGTACCAGTTCTCGTCAGGGGGCAGCGACGTGCTGACGGGCGGCATCGTCGGCATCAGCCTCACGATCGACCAGAATGGCGAGGCCACCGGCACCTGCAATCCCCCGCAAGGGCTGCTCGTCACCGTCTCGTGCGCGGTCCGCATCCTCGGCGAGCCGAACGAAGGCCCCACGATCGCGATCGTGAGTGTGGCCGTATGAGGCGCCGCCTTCGCCTCGCCGTCGGGCTGCTCATGGCGGGCGTCCTCGCCGGCGTCGTCGCTGCGCCGGCGCAGGCCGACGTGCAGCTATGGGGCTCGTTGTCCTGCGGGTCGGTGATCAGCAAGTCCTACGTCCAGGCCTGCGTGGACGTGAAGAATCGAATCAACGTGTTCACCGCGCCTGGCGAGCTCAAGATGGCGCGCGCGCTGCATCTCCTGCGGGTGGAGGCCTACTGCGGGGAGAACCCCTACAAGTCCGACGGCTACAAGACCTACTGGGCGCAGAAGGAGATCCCTGGCGGGGGCACCGGCGCTGCGAGCGTCTTGGGGGTGTACGCGGGCTACGGCTGCAACGATGCCGCGTTCCTCTGGGACCTGCAGCGCTCGTCGGGCGTCCCCGTGAACTACCAGACGCTCGTCGTCACGCGCATCCTCGATCAGCCGAAGTCGGACCAGGGACTCGCCAACTGCCTCGGCGAGCTGTACCTCGCCTGCTCGCTCGGTCAGAACATCGACAACACGGGCGAGAACAAGGCCTGGCGCGTCGCCACGGTCACTTCGCGTCCGCTCGATGTCAAGATCGTCAACAGCCTGTCCCAGCCCCTGATCCGCGACGACGGGCCGTACTGGACCAAGGCGCTGCGCGCCGCCAAGGGCGACAACGCCGCCGTGATTGCGGCGGCGACCGGGGCTGGCCCCGGCGTGGCCAACAGCGGCGCCCTGCGCTCGATCTTCCGCACGTCCGGTTACGCGGCCGTGTACCGCGTCGGCATGGGAGCCGATGCGGCGAGCTCGCCGTACGCGGGGGCCAGCATCCCCATCAATATCTCGGTCAAGGCGGACGGCACCAAGTCGGGCAGCTGCGAGCCGCTGAGCCGGCCGACCGCCCCGTTCACGTGCACGATCGAATGGTCGGGTATCGCCACGGGCATCCTCACCGCGACGGTGCGCATCCGTGCCAACTGATCCGAGCCACCCGCCGCGCCGATGATCTACCACCGCACCGCCTCAGGGGCCCATCGCCTGCCGGTCCGCATCCTCGCCGGCGTCGCGCTGATCGCGCTCGTCACGCTGGGGTTCCTCGGCAGTCCGCCGCAGATCCACGCGCAGACCAAGTGGCAGGATCCCGTCGGGCTGCCCCCGCTCAACGGCAGCAACGCGAGCGGACGAACGGCGCCGGTGCCGCTCAACGTGGAGCTCGACGGCGCGTTCCCGGTGTCGATCTCCACCCGTCCGACGCTCGTCTGGCGCAACGTGCCCGC
>CAZPQP010000262.1:0-2510 GCA_964588635.1 uncultured Bifidobacterium sp. | reverse complement strand
CTGCTCCTGGTAGATGTAGACGCCCATCGTCGAGGCGAGGATCGGCTCGAGCCGCGGATCGGCGAACGTGACGGGCTCCTGCCCGTTCTTGCGCTTCGCGTACGTGGGGATGTTCTGCATCGGGCCCGGGCGGTACAGGGCCACGAGCGCGACGAGATCCTCGAACTGCGTGGGCTTGACCTGCCGCAGCGAGTCGCGCATGCCCGTGCTCTCGAACTGGAAGACGCCGGTCGCGTCGCCCTTGCGGAGCATCGCGTACGTGGGCTCGTCGTCGAGCGGCAGGTTCGGGATGTCGATCTCGACGCCCTGCGACTCCTCGACCAGGCGCACCGCCTCGTCGATCACGTCGAGGTTGCGCAGGCCGAGGAAATCCATCTTGAGCAGGCCGAGCGCCTCGATGTCGCCCATCGCGTACTGCGTGACGAGCTCCGAGTCGACGCCCTTCCGCTGCAGCGGCACGTACTCGACGAGCGGCCGGTCGCCGATCACGACGGCGGCGGCGTGGATCGAGTCCTGCCGCACGAGGCCCTCGAGCGGGCGCGCCATGTCGATCAGCTCCTTGGCGGTGATCTCGCGCCCGTCGTCGGAGCGCCCGATCGGCGTGGGATCGTCGTACATCTCGCGCAGCTCCTGGCCGGGCTGCAGGCTCTCGTCGAAGCCGACCTTGACGCCATCGGGGATGCCCTTGGCGATGCGATCGACGGTGCCGTAGGGCAGCCCGAGCACGCGCCCCGTGTCGCGCGTGGCCTGCTTGGCGGCCAGCTTGCCGAAGGTGATGATCTGCGCGACGCGTTCGCGGCCGTACTTCTCGACGACGTAGTTCATCACGCGCTCGCGCCCGTGCACGGAGAAGTCGATGTCGATGTCCGGCATGGACTTGCGGCCCGGGTTGAGGAAGCGCTCGAACAGCAGGTCGTAGCGGATCGGATCGACGTCGGTGATCTCGAGGCAGTACGCCACCAGCGAGCCGGCGGCCGAGCCGCGCCCCGGTCCCACGCCGATGCCCTCACGCTTGGCGAAGCCGACGAAGTCCCACGTGACGAGGAAGTAGTCGGCGAAGCCCATCTCGCGGATCGTCGCCAGCTCGAAGGCGAGACGATCGTGCAGATCCTGCGTGGCCGCCGGGTAGCGCCGGGCGAGCCCCTCCTCGCAGAGGCGCGTGAGGTACGCGAAGGCGTCCTCGCCGTTCGGCACGTCGTACTTCGGCAGGCGGATCGCGCCGAGCTCGAGCTCGACGTTGCAGCGCTCGGCGATCTCGAGCGTCGGCGACAGGAGGTCGCGGCCGTACGGGGCGAACACGCGCTGCATCTCGTCCGGCGTCTTGAGGAAGAACTCCTTGTTCGGGAACTTGAAGCGCTTGTCGTTGGCCAGCACGTCGCCGGTCTGGATGCAGAGCAGCACCTCGTGCGGATCGGCGTCCTCGGCACGCAGGTAGTGCACGTCGCCGGTGCCGACCGTCGTCAGGCCGAGCTCGTCGGCCAGCTTGATCAGCACCGGGTTGACCTCATGGTGCTCCTTCAGGTCGGCATCCTGGATCTCGACGTAGAAGTTCTCCCGACCGAAGATCTGGATCATCAGATCCATCTCCTCGCGCGCGGCGCCCTCGTCGCCCTTCATGATCGCCTGGTTGACGCGACTGGCCAGGCAGCCGCTCAGCGCGATCAGCCCCTGGGAGTGCTGCTGCAGCAGATCGAGATCGACGCGCGGCTTGTAGTGGTAGCCCTCGAGGTAGCCGAGGGTGACCAGCTTGACGAGGTTGTGGTACCCCTCGAGATCCTTGGCCAGCAGCGTCAGGTGCGCCCAGTCGCGACGCCCGGCGGGCTCCTTCGCGCGGCGGTCCTCGACGAGGTAGATCTCGCAGCCGATGATCGGCTTGATGCCGGCCTTCGTGGCGGTCCGGTAGAGATCGACGGAGCCGGCCATCGAGCCGTGGTCCGTGATCGTGACGGCCGGCATCTCGAGCTCGATGGACCGCTTGACCAGCTCGCTCACGCGGCAGGCGCCATCGAGGATCGAGTACTCGGAATGGCAGTGGAGGTGGACGAACTCGGCAGGCACGGGAGAACCATCCTAGTCCGCCGGGCGGCGGATGCGGATCGGGCCGAATCCGACCTTGGATACCCTCCCTGCCATGTCCACCGAGCTCATCGTCCGCCGCGCCACCACGCGCGATGTCGGGGCGATCCGCGCGCTCGTCGACCAGTACGCCGGCAAGGTCCTGCTCGTCAAGGAGACCGTCACCCTGTACGAGGACGTGCAGGAGTTCTGGGTCGCCGTGGATGGCGACCAGATTGTCGGCTGCGGCGCGCTCCACATCCTCTGGGAGGACCTCGGTGAGATCCGCACCGTCGCGGTCGATCGCGAGGCCAAGCGCCGCGGCATCGGCGGGCTGATCGTGCAGCGGCTGATCGAGCATGGTCGCGAGCTCGGCATCGAGCGCATCTTCGTGCTGACGTTCGAGACGTCGTTCTTCGCCCGCCACGGCTTCCGCGAGATCGAGGGCACGCCCG
>CAZPQP010000261.1:0-2530 GCA_964588635.1 uncultured Bifidobacterium sp. | reverse complement strand
GCCTCGGAGACGAACACGGGGACGTGCTTGCGCCCGTCGTGGACCGCGATCGTGTGACCGACCATCTCCGGGAAGATGGTGCTGGCACGCGACCAGGTCTTGAGCATCTTCTTCTCCTTGGTGGCGTTCTGCTCCTCGATGCGCTTGAGGAGACGCTCGTCCACGTAAGGACCCTTCTTCGACGAACGGGACATCTACTTCCTGCCCTTCCCACGGCGGCGGCCGCGGACGATATCGGCGGACGAGGCCTTCTTCGGGTCGCGCGTGCGACGTCCGAGCGTGGGCTTGCCCCACGGGGTCACAGGGTGCGAGCCCTTGCCCTTGCCCTCGCCACCGCCATGCGGGTGGTCAACGGGGTTCATTGCGGTGCCACGGACGCCCGGGCGCTTTCCGGCCCAGCGAGCGCGACCGGCCTTGCCGCCGACCTCGTTCTCGTGCGTCGTGTTGCCGACCTGGCCGATCGTGGCGCGGCAGTGCGCGGACACGCGGCGGAGCTCGCCGGAGGGCAGGCGCAGCAGCGCCGTCTCGGCCTCCTTGGCGACCAGCTGGGCGCTCGTGCCGGCGGAGCGGCACATCTTCGCGCCCTGGCCGGGGCGCAGCTCGACGGCGTGCACCGTGGTGCCCGTCGGGATGTTCAGCAGCGGCAGCGCGTTGCCCGGCTTGATGTCGGCCTCGGGACCGGACGACACCATCGCGCCCACCTCGAGGCTGACCGGCGCCAGGATGTACGCCTTGGCGCCGTCCACGTAGTGGAGCAGCGCGATGCGCGCGGAGCGGTTCGGGTCGTACTCGACCGCGGCCACCTTCGCGGGCACGCCGTCCTTGAGCCGCTTGAAGTCGATGATGCGGTAGCGGCGCTTGTGGCCGCCACCCTGATGGCGCGTCGTGATGCGGCCGTTGTTGTTGCGGCCGCCCTTGTTGTGGACCGGCGCGAGCAGGCTCTTCTCCGGCGTGGACTTCGTCACTTCGGCGAAGTCGGACACCGTCATGAAGCGGCGACCCGGCGAGGTCGGGCGGAACGAGCGGACGCCCATTATGCGACTCCCTCGAAGATCGGAATGGACTGGCCCTCGGCGAGCTTGACGATCGCCTTCTTGCCGCCCGGGCGCGTGCCCTTGAACATGCCGCGGCGCTTGGGCTTGGAGGGAACCTTGATCATGCGGACGTCGACGACGGTGACCTTGAAGATCTCCTCGACGGCCTGGCGGACCTGCGTCTTGTGGGCGTCAGGATGCACGTGGAACGTGTACTTGCCGTCCTCGGTCAGCGAGTAGCTCTTCTCGCTCACGACGGGGGCGAGCAGCACCGCGTGGGCTGCAGGGGTGGTCGACTTCATGCCGTCACCTCGTCCTTCTGCTTGGAGGCGTCGAGCGAGGCGGACAGCTCGTCCAGCGCCGTCGTGCTGATCAGCAGGCGGCGGGCCCAGAGCAGCTCGGTCAGGCCGACCTCGGTCGGGGTCAGGACGGCCGAGCGCGGGATGTTGCGGAACGACAGTGCCGCAGCCTCCTCCTCGGTGCCGACGACCACGACGAGGGGAGCGACGCTCCAGCCCTCGACGAGCTTGAGCGCGTCCTTCGTCTTCGGCGCGTCGAACGCGCCGGCCTCGAAGATGCCGAGCGAGCCGTTGCCGGCGTGCTGGCTGAGACCCATGCAGCGGGCCTTCTTGTACGCCTTCTTGTTGACCTTCACCGCGTACGAGCGGGGCTGCGGGCCGAAGACCACGCCACCGCCGGTGAACTGCGGCGCGCGCGTCGTGCCCTGGCGGGCGCGACCCGTGCCCTTCTGGCGGAACGGCTTGACGCGACCGCCGGCGACCATGCCGCGGGACTTCGTCGCGTGGGTGCCCTGACGGCGACCGGCGGCCTCCGCCTTGGCGACCTCATGGAGCAGCCCGGGCGCGACCTCGACGCCGAACACGGCGTCGTTGAGGTTGACGGTGCCCTTGCCGCCGATGATGGGAGCAGTCAGCGCCATCAGTGCACGTCCTCTCGAATCTCGACGAGCCCGCCCTTGGGACCCGGCACGGCGCCGGAGACCAGGATCACGTTGCGGCTCGGATCGACATCGATGACCGTGAGGCCGCGCTGCGTGATGCGCTTGTTGCCCATCTGGCCGGCCATGCGCTTGCCCTTGAAGACACGCGACGGCCAGGCCGACTGGCCGATCGAGCCGGGAGCGCGCACGTTGTGCGAGCCGTGGCTGACCGGACCGCGGCTGAAGCCGTGGCGCTTGATCGTGCCGGCGAAGCCCTTGCCGACGCTCGTGCCGGAGACCTTGATGTGGTCGCCCGGTCCGAACACGCCGACCGTGATGGCCTCGCCCACGTTCAGGTCCGTGGTCCCGCGGAACTCCGTCAGGTGACGGTGGGGTCCGACGCCGGCCTTCGCGAGATGGCCGGCCTCCGGCTTGGAGAGGTCCTCGAGATCAACCGCCTGGTACGCGAGCTGAACCCCGTCGTACCCGTCGGCGTCAGACGTGCGCACGCCGACGATCGGGCACGGGCCCGCCTCGATCACGGTGACGGGCAGCC
>CAZPQP010000260.1:0-2539 GCA_964588635.1 uncultured Bifidobacterium sp. | reverse complement strand
AGAACGGCGTCGCCGTTCGCGCCTACGTCTGCACCCGCTGCCTCAAGGCCGGCAAAGTGCAGCGCGCCCTCTAACCGAGGGCCCTTCGCGCACCGGTCGGTCCGCCCCGCGCCATCGCGCGCCTGCGGATCCCGCCGAGAATCTGCACGTTTCGTGCCAATTTGGATCCGGATCCAAATCTGCGCTTTTCGCGCCAATTTGGATCCGGATCCAGAATGGCGCGGCTCAGATCGCGCGCAGCGTGCTGAGCAGGCCGAGCGCGGCACCGGCCGCCTCGCGACCCTTGTGCCCCTCGCTGCCGCCGATGCGATCGACGGCCTGCTGGTGCGTCTCGACGGTGAGGACGCCGAAAGCCACCGGCACGCCGGTCTTGAGGCCCGCCTCAGTGACACCGCGCGCCGCCTCGTTGCAGACGTAGTCGAAGTGCGGCGTATCGCCGCGGATCACGCAGGCCAGTGCGATCACGGCGTCGTAGCCGTTCTGCGCGCAGTGCTGGGCGGCGAGTCCGACCTCGAAGGCGCCGGGGATCGGCACGATCGAGATGTCAGAGGCGGCGACACCGCGTTCGATGCATTCGGCGACCGCACCATCGACCAGCGGCTGGACGATGTCGGTGTGGTACTCCGCCGCGACGATCGCGACCCGCGTGCCCGCGTCGAGACCCTTCGGCTCGATGCGCTGGCTGCCGTCCGGCGCGGAGATGCTCCCCGCGGCGTCGGGTGCGGTCACTGCTGCGCGCCCGCCGTCTCCCCGGCAGCCGGATCGACCATGCGGGGAGGCTCGCCCGGCAGCTCGTCCGCCGGCTTGATGTGCTGATGGTGCAGCGAATGGCCGAGCTTCTCGCGCTTCGCGGCGAGGTACTTCGCGTTGTGCTCGCCGGGGGCAATCACGATCGGCATCTGCTCGGTCACCTTCAGACCGTAGCCCTCGAGGCCGATGATCTTGCGCGGGTTGTTCGTGAGGATCTTGATCGTGGAGAGTCCGAGATCGGACAGGATCTGCGCGCCGATGCCGTACTCGCGCTGATCGTCCATGAAGCCGAGCTCGAGGTTGGCCTCGACGGTGTCGCGGCCCTGCTCCTGCAGCTCGTAGGCGCGCAGCTTGTTGAGGAGGCCAATGCCGCGGCCCTCCTGTGCCATGTAGAGCACAACGCCGCTGCCGGCAGCGACGACCTGCTGCATGGCGCTATCGAGCTGATCGCCGCAGTCGCAGCGCATCGAGTGGAACACGTCACCTGTCAGGCACTCGGAGTGGACGCGCACCAGCACGTCCTCCTTGCCCGCAACGTCGCCGTAGACCAGCGCGAGGTGCTGCTTGTCGGCGAGCTTCTCCTGGTAGCCGATCGCCGTGAAGTCGCCGTAGATCGTGGGCAGCTGCACCTCGGCAACCCGGTCGACCAGTTGCTCGGTGCGGCGGCGGTACTCGATCAGGTCGGCCACGGTGATGATCTTGATGTCGTGCTCGGCGCTGAAGACCGACAGGTCGTCGATGCGCGCCATCGTGCCGTCGGGGTTCATGACCTCGCAGATCACGCCAGCGGGCGTGCAGCCGGCGAGCTTCGCCATGTCGACCGAGGCCTCGGTCTGGCCCGTGCGCTCGAGAACGCCACCCGGACGGGCGCGGAGCGGGAAGATGTGACCCGGGGCCTGGATATCGTCGGCGGTCGTCTTGGGATCGACGACGACGCGGCAGGTGGTGGCACGGTCGGCGGCGGAGATGCCGGTCGTGATGCCCTCCTTGGCCTCGATCGTGACCGTGAAGGCCGTCTCGTACGTCGTGACGTTGTGCTGCACCATCGGCTTGAGGCCCAGCTCGTCGCAGCGCTCAGGGGTGAGCGTCAGGCAGACGAGGCCACGGGCGTACGTGGCCATGAAGTTGATGTCGTCCGCGGTCACGAACTCGGCCGCCATGCACAGATCGCCTTCGTTCTCGCGATCCGGGGCGTCGACGATGATGATCATCTTGCCGCGGCGGATGTCCTCGATTGCTTCCTCGATCGAGCTGAACGGCGGTTCGGGCTTGTACATGAAATTCCCTGTGGACGGGGGCTGGGTCATCGTAGCGAAGTGGCAGAGATCGCCCGCCGCGTCCTATCGGTCCGCAGCGAACTTCTCCACGTACTTCGCATAGATGTCCACTTCGAGATTGACGGAGTCGCCTACTTCGGTTCGGCCGAAGGTGGTGACGTCGCACGTATGCGGGATCAGCCAGATCTCGAAGGCGCGGTCATCGACGGCGGAAACGGTGAGCGACACGCCGTTGACGGCGATCGACCCCTTCTCCACCACGTAGCGGAGCACGGCGGGCGGCGCCGCGATCTCGATCACCTTGGCGATGCCATCGGCGCGGATGCCGGTGACCTCGCCGACGGCGTCCACGTGACCCTGAACGACATGTCCGCCCATGCGGTCGGTCGGTCGCAGTGCCGGCTCGAGGTTGACGGCGCTTCCCGCTGCGAGGCCGCCGGTGGTGGTGCGGGCCAGGGTCTCCCCCATCGCCTCGAAGGCGATCCGCTCGCTGCCGAGCTCGACCGCGGTCA
>CAZPQP010000259.1:0-2540 GCA_964588635.1 uncultured Bifidobacterium sp. | reverse complement strand
GTCGAGGGCGAGGTGACGGAGTCGCTTCCGAACACCATGTTCCGCGTCATGCTCGATAACGGGCATGAGGTGCTCGGCCACATCTCCGGTCGCATGCGGCGCCATTACATCCGCATCCTGCCCGGCGACCGCGTGAAGGTCGAGCTCAGCCCGTACGACCTCACCCGCGGGCGCATCACCTACCGCTACAAGTAGGCGGGTGCCGAGCGGCGCCTGACGGCGGGCCGCACGGCCAGCGCTACCACTCGGGGATCTCGGCCGGCTCGACCGGCGCCTGCACCTCGGTCGCAGCCTGCTCGTCCGCCGGCTCTGGTGCGGCCTTCGGCTTGGCCTTCGCTCGTGCCTTCGGCTTGCTGCGGCTGCGGCCGCGCTTGGGCGCGAGGCCATCGGTCGAGAACGTGGCGTCGTCGGCGTCGTCGATGACGACGCGGCGCATGCCCGAGGCGGTGAACTCCACGACCGGCTCGGCCGGCTCCTCCACGACCGGCGCCTCGCCGACGGTCTCATCGGCCCCGGTGTCGGCCGTCGCCTTGGCCTTGCGACGGCGCTTGGGTCTCGGCGCGTCCTCGTCGGATGCCTCCATCGCGGTCGCGCCAGCACTCGGCGGCGCGTCCCCGCCGACGTCGGCATCCCCGTCCGGCGTCTCCTCGACCGCCGTGCGGCGGCGCGTGCGCTTCTTCGGCGTGGCTGCCCCGGCGACCTCGCCGTCGGCCTCCACCGCCGGCTCGGCTGCCGCCTGCTCCTCGCCCGCCGGCTGGTCCTCGGCACCGCCATCCGCGTCGATCCCGGCGACGTCGACGACGCCGATCGCCTCACCGCTCTCATCGAGCTGCGGCTCGCCGTTGCCCTTCTTCTTGCGGCGACGACGACGGCGCTTCTTCGGCTCCTCGTGCGCGGCCTCGTTGGGCAGCGCGCCGATGGCGGACGGCAGCGCTGAGCCCGACAGCGCCGCGGCCGAGACGCGTGAGCGCGTCGGGCGCTTGACGCCGCGTGGCAGCGGGACGTTCGAGCCGAGCGCGGCGGCCAGCGCGCGCGGGTCGGCCGACATGCGGATGCTCGCGTCGTCGAGCACGCGCTCGGCGGCGGGATCCGTCGTGCGGACGCAGGCGAGGATCGCGGCGCCGACATCGAGCGGCTGCTCCTCGGCGATCGCGACGACGGCCTTGGCCTGCGCGCGGGCCTCCTCCCCGGTCTTGCCGGCGAGGCTGCGCACGAGCTCGCGGCCGTTCTCGAGCGCGGTGGTGACGCGGCGCTGCTGGGCGTCGTGCGAGGCGCCGGCAAGGCGCCAGGCCCACGCGGTCACGTAGTGGTCGGAGGCCTCGCCGAAGCCGTCGCCGAGGGCGAGCAGCAGCGTGCGGGCGCCCTGCTGGCGATCCTGCCGCCACGTCGGAGCGCGCTCGACGAGACGGACGGCCTGCTCGAACAGGTTGGTGCCCGGACCGCTCTGCGCGAGATCGCGCAGCGCCTCGAGGCGCAGCTGACGGTGCCGGTTCTCGGCCGCGCACTTGGCGAAGAACACCATGCGGGCCTCGCGCGGCACGGCGACGAGCACGCGCGCCAGCTTCTCGAGGTCCTTCGGCTGCGCGCGCTCGGCGGCGTGCGCGGCCCACAGCTCCTGCTCGTCGAGCGGCAGGCGATCCACGGCGACGGTCTTCCAGTTGTCGCGGATCACCTGCGCGCGCCGGACGGGGTCCGGCGTGACGGGCACGACCCACGGCGCCTCGCGCACGAGCGCCTTCGGCAGGCGGCGCCAGCGGCGGCGCACGCGCGGCGGGCGCGGTGTGACGAGCGCGCCCGGCTGGAACGTGTCGACGTCGAGCAGCGAGTGCAGGGTGATCGTGCGATCGGTGTGCGGCGCGGCGGCCTCGGCGAAGTCGACGACGACGCCCGACTCCTTGCGGCGGTGCAGGCGCATCACGCGCCCGACGCGCTGCTGGTAGACGCGGCGGCTCGCGGTCGGTGCGAGGTGCATGCAGACGGTGGCGCGCGGGGCGTTCCAGCCCTCGGCGAGCAGCTGCGCATTGACCAGCACGTTGACATCGCCGCGCTCGTAGGCGGCCAGCGTCTCGGCGAGCTCGCGTGGCGGCGTGCGGCCGGAGACGGCCTCGGCCTTGAGCCCGATCGCGCGCATCGCAGCGGCGACGCGTCCGGCGTGATCGACGCCGGCCGCGTAGACGATGCCCGGCCGCTGGCCGAACATGTCGAGGTAGTACATCGCGGCGGCCATGTTGACGGCGTCGTGGTCGAGCGCGTCGGCCAGCTCCTGCTGGTCGTAGTCGCCGCCGACGAGGCGCACGCGCTTGAGCGAGGCGCCCGGCGGCACGCGCACCGCGCGGAGCGGGGCGACGACGCCGGAGAGGACGGCCTCGCCGAGCGGGAAGTCGGCGATCTCGGCCGGGAAGACGTCGCCGACATGCTTCTGCAGCAGCTCGTCGGTGGCCGTCATGCCGATGTACGTCGGCGTGTCGAGGCGGCGGATCGCCGCGGAGGTGCGGTCGCCGAGCGCGGTGTGCGCCTCGTCGCAGAGGATCACGCCGTAG
>CAZPQP010000258.1:0-2564 GCA_964588635.1 uncultured Bifidobacterium sp. | reverse complement strand
TCGATGCGCGCGCCGATTGCCGTTTCCGTGCCGAGTGGCCCGGTCGGGATGCCGGCCGGTCCGCGCACCACGAGACGGTCGCCCTCGATGGTCGCCGTGTGCTCGGGGAGGGGCAGGCCGTAGGCGTCGAGTCGGTGGCGGTGCGGCTGGTTGAGGGCGGCCGGCACGATCAGGCGCGGATCGGCGATGGCGTGCAGGACGGCGGTGCCGCTGAGATGCAGCTGGCCGCAGAGATCGGCGTCGACGAAGCCGTCGGGGACGATCAGGCAGCGCGCCGGCGGCGCGGTGCTGTTGCGGCCGAGGCGACGCGCGAGGCCGGCGAGGAAGCGCGGTCCGCTGGCGCCCGGCTCGGGCAGGTCGGCGACGTCGCTGACCGACGCCACGATGACGCCCGGGCGGATCATCGGCGCGTCGCCGAGCTCGCCGAGCGCGACGGGCGCGCCGGCCTCGATGGCGGCCAGCGCCAGCGCCAGCAGCCAGGGGGCGGTGAGCGGGACGCCGATCAGCACCGGCTCGTCCGGGCGCAGGAGGTCCGGTACCTGCTGGAACGAGCGCATGGCGGCGTGCAGCTGCTGGAGGGTGAAGCCGGTGCCGTCCACGCCGATCACGGCGAGCTGGTCGTCGCGGCGCTCCGCCGTGCGCTCGGCGAGCGCGTCGGGGTGCAGCGCGGCCTGCAGCACGCCGTGCGCGGCAAGGCGCTCCAGTGAACGTCCGCCATCCGACGTCGTGGCGCTGGGCACGGCGACCTGATCGATGCCCGTCTGCTGTGCGAGCGCCGCCGCGCGCACGGGGGTGGCCACGAGCGCCGCGGCCAGCGGCTGCTGCGCGGTGCCGAGGCGCACTGTCATGCCCGCCTCGAGCGCCGCGACGGCGAAGGTGAGCGCCTCGCTCGTCGTGGCGTGCTCCAGCGCCAGCACGCTCTCCGGTGCGCGCTCGAGCTCGAGCATCGCGTTGGCGAGCTCGCGCACGCGCGTCTCGAAGAGGGGGCGGTCGAGCACGCGCCAGAGCGCGCCGCTGCGCGTCCAGAGGGCCGAGGAGGACTGCTGCGCGTGCATGCTGCCGCGAGGGTAGCGGCTAGACGGGATTGACGACGGGGAGGAACGCCGTCGTGATGCCGAAGCGCTCGGCTGCCGCGGCGCCGACCGCCTGCACGCCGACGGTCTCGGTCGCGTTGTGGCCGGCGGCGATCAGGTGCACGCCGAGCTCCGCGGCGACGTACGCGGAGTCCTCGCGCGGCTCACCCGTGATGAACGCATCGAGACCCGCAGCAGCGGCCTGACGGATGTCCTTGGCGGCGCCGCCGGAGACCACGCCGATCGTGCGCACCGGGTGGTCGCCGCCGGGCAGCACCAGCGGCGTGGAGCCGAGCTGAGCGCCGAGCGCCGCCGCGACGTCGGCGACGGGAGCGGGAGTGGGGAGCGCGCCCTGCACGCCGAGCAGGACGCCGCCGTGCTCGCCGAAGCGCGCGCGATCGACGAGGCCGAGGAGGTCGGCCAGCAGCGCGTTGTTGCCGAGCGTCGGGTGCGCGTCGAGCGGCAGGTGGTACGCGAGCAGCGAGAGATCGCCCGCGAACAGGGTCTGCAGGCGCCGGCGCTCGAGCTCGCCGATGACGGGGTCGTCGCCCTGCCAGAACAGGCCATGGTGCACGAGCAGCGCCTGAGCGCCGTCCGCGATCGCGCGCTCGATCACGTCGAGCGAGACGGAGACGGCGGTGGCGAGGTGCGTGACCTCGTCCGCGCCGATCACCTGCAGGCCGTTGGGTCCGTAGTCCCTGAACGAGCGCGCGTCGAGCGTCTCGTCCAGCCAGCTGACGAGGTCGGCGAGCCGCATGGGGCCTAGCCCGGCTCTCCCGCCCCGAGCGGCAGGCCGTCGGAGCCGGCGGGGATCGCCATGGACTCGATCTGGTCCACGAGGCGCACACCGGTCGCGTCGATCTCGATCACGTCGCCGTTCTGGCCGACGTGCACGTTCTCGGCCTTCACGCCGTTCTCGATCGCGAGCTCGGCCTGCGCGCGCAGCATCGCGTCCTCGCCGTGCACGGGGATCACGACGTTCGGGCGAAGCATGCGGATCATCTCGCTGATCTCGTCGGCGCGGGCGTGGCCCGAGACGTGGATCGCGGCGTCATGGTGCGTGACGACGCGGGCGCCGCGCATGCGCAGCATGTTCTGCATCTCCTCGACCGGTCCCTCGTTGCCGGGGACCGGACGCGAGGCGTAGATGACGGTATCGCCGTTGCCGATGTGGAGGTCGGGATGCTCGCCGCGCGACGCGCGGCCGAGCACGGCGAACTCCTCGGCCTGCGAGCCGGTGCAGATGACCATCGACTTGACGCCCGCGATGTCGCGGCGCGACAGCGTCGGCAGGTTCGTCGGCATCACCTCGTGCAGGCGCTCCGCGATCTTGACGTTGCGGCGCATGGAGCGCCCCAGCAGCATCACCTGGCGGTGCGTGCGGTCGGCGGCGCGCAGGGCGTGGTCGATGCGATCGATCTGCGAGGAGAAGCTGGTCAGGATGATGCGGCCCGGCGCCTCGTCGATGACGTCGTTGAGGGGCTCGATCGT
>CAZPQP010000257.1:0-2579 GCA_964588635.1 uncultured Bifidobacterium sp. | reverse complement strand
ACCGCGTGCGCCGCCTCCTCGATGGCGATCGGCGATGCCGTCATGTACATCCGCGGCGGTCTCGCCGACGCGATGCTGGCGGGCGGCTCCGAGTGCGGTGTAACGCCCGTCGGCATCGGCGGCTTCCACGGCATCCGCGCCTGCTCCACGCGCAACGACGATCCTGCGGGCGCCAGTCGTCCGTTCGACGCCACGCGCGACGGCATCGTGCTGGGCGAGGCGAGCACCGTCCTCGTCCTCGAGGAGCTCGAGCACGCGATCAACCGCGGCGCGAACATCCTCGCCGAGGTCACCGGCTATGGCCTGTCGTCCGACGCGCACAACGTCACCGAGCCCGACCCGACCGGCGAGAACCCGGCGCGCGCCCTGCGCAATGCGATCGCCGATGCCGGACGCACCGTCGACCACATCCAGTACGTCAACGCGCACGGCACGTCGACGCCGATCGGCGACGCCTCGGAGACGCGCGTGCTCAAGAAGGTCTTCGGCGATCGGGCCTATCAGCTGCCGGTCTCCTCGACCAAGTCGATGACGGGCCACCTGCTCGGCGCGACCGGGGCGACGGAGGCCGCGATCTGCGTGCTGGCGATCCAGGGCGGCTACCTGCCGCCGACGATCAACCTGCATCATCCCGACCCGGACTGCGATCTGGACTACATTCCGAATGTGATGCGCGAGCAGTCCATCGACGTCGCGCTGTCCAACGGCTTCGGCTTCGGCGGCCACAACGCCTCGCTCGTGATCGAGCGGTTCAAGGAGCAGCGCGACCTGTGACGCCCGTCGAGGTCAACGTCGAGCGCCAGGGTGGGGAGGACGGCGGCGGACGCCGTCATCCGAACACGTGCCCGGAATGCCGCTCGCACTACCGCGATGACGAGCTGCGCCACGCGCAGCGGGTCTGCGCGCAGTGCGGCCACCATTTCGTGGTGGGGGCGATGGAGCGCATCGACCAGCTCGTCGATCCCGGCACCTTCGTGGAGATCGGCGGCGACCTCCGCGCGGCCGACCCGCTCGCCTTCGTCGATCTCAAGCCGTACACCGATCGCCTTGCGGACGCCGAGCTGCAGACCGGGCTGGGCGACTCGCTCGTCGCCGGGCACGGGCGCATCGTCGGCCGCGAGACCGCGCTCGCGGTGATGGACTTCTCGTTCATGGGCGGCTCGATGGGCAGCGTCATGGGCGAGCGCTTCTGCCTTGCCGCGGACCACGCCGTGGCCTTCGGCGTGCCGCTGATCAGCGTCACCGGCTCCGGCGGCGCGCGCATGCAGGAGAACATCCTCGCGCTGATGCAGATGGCCAAGACCGTCGGCGCCGTCGATGCGCTACGTGAGGAGGGTCTGCCGTACATCTCCGTGCTGGCGCATCCCACGACGGGCGGCGTGATCGCCTCCTTCGCATCGCTGGGCGACATCGTGATCGCCGAACCGGGTGCGCTGCTGTCGTTCGCCGGTCCGCGCGTAGTCGAGCAGACGACGGGAGAGAAGGTGGCCGCCGACTTCGGCCGCGCCGAGTCGAACCTGCGCCTCGGTCAGCTCGACGCCGTCGTGCCGCGCCGCGAGCTGCGGGGCGAGCTTGCCAAGCTTCTCACGCTCTTCTCGCCGGCCGAGGACGAGCCGACCGGCGACAACGAGCCGCTGATGACGATCATCGAGGGCGAGGCCAACCCGATCGACAAGGTGCTCGGGCGTCTGGGACTGGGGCGACGACGTGGTTAGGGTCAGCGACGAGGTCCGCCGCCTGCGCAAGCGCTTCGAGGCGCGCGCCGAGGAGTCCCACATCTGGGATGCCGTCCAGCTGGCGCGCAATCCCGACCGCCCGTACACGCTCGACTACGCCGAGCGCCTGTTCACCGACGCCTTCGAGCTGCGCGGCGACCGCGCGTTCTCCGACGACGAGGCGCTGATCACGATGCTGGCCCGCTACCACGGCCAGACGGTCGTGGCCATCGGGCACCAGAAGGGCCGCGACCTCTCCGAGCGCACGCGCCGCATGTTCGGCATGCCGCATCCGGAGGGGTACCGCAAGGCGATTCGCGCCGTGGAGCTCGCGGATCGCTTCGGCTACCCGATCCTCACGTTCGTCGACACGCCGGGCGCGTACCCGGGCGTCAACGCCGAGGAGCGCGGCCAGGCCGGCATGATCGCCCGCTCGATCCTCGCCTTCTGCCAGGCCAGCGTGCCGATCGTCTCGACCGTGATCGGCGAGGGCGGCTCTGGCGGCGCGCTTGCGATCGCCGTCGGTGACCGCGTGCTGATGCAGCAGAACTCGATCTACTCCGTCATCTCGCCGGAGGGCTGCGCCGCGATCCTCTGGAAGGACTCGGGCCAGGCGCGCAAGGCCGCCTACGCCTTCCGCCCGACCGCGAACGCGTGCCTCGACCTCGGCGTCATCGACCGCATCGTCGAGGAGCCGAAGGGCGGCGCCCACGAGGACGTCGACGCCGCGGCCAAGTTCCTCGACGACGCCATCCGCCAGTCGCTGCAGCAGGCCGAGATGATCCCGGCGGCCGAGCGTCGCCGTGCCCGCCGCGCCAAGTTCCGCCAGATGGGCGTGTGGGGCGTGGTCGACGAGCCGACCAA
>CAZPQP010000256.1:0-2590 GCA_964588635.1 uncultured Bifidobacterium sp. | reverse complement strand
GTCGTCGTCACGCTGATCCGCGCCTGCGGTCAGTGCTTCTACTGCTCGCGCGGCGACCGCGTGATGTGCGAGACCACGCTGCCGCTGTCCACGCGCCAGCCGATCAAGGACGCCTCGGGCGCTCCCGTCGCGCAGATGATGAACGTCGGCTCCTTCGCCGAGCAGGTGCTCGTGCACCACTCGCAGATCGCGGTGATGCCCAAGGACGTCAGCTTCTCCGTCGCCTCGCTGCTCGGGTGCGGCGTGATCACCGGCGTCGGCGCCGCGATCAACACGACGAAGATCAAGCCCGGCGAGTCGGTCGTCGTGATCGGCACCGGCGGTGTCGGTCTCAACTGCATCCAGGGTGCCGCGCTGTCGGGTGCCAACCCGCTGATCGCGGTGGATGTGAACGACGCCAAGCTCGAGGCGTCGAAGGAGTTCGGCGCCACGCACGGCATCAACTCGAAGACGCAGGACGTCGCCGCCGAGGTGAAGGCGCTCACGAACGGCCGCATGGCCGACCACGTGCTCGTCTCCGTCGGCGTCGGTCCGGCCATCGAGCAGGGCATCGGCCTGATGGGCAAGGGCGCCGAGACGGTCATCGTCGGCATGCCGCCGAGCGGCGTCACGACGACGTTCGACCCCTCGTGGATCGCGGCGGACTCGCAGCGCATCATCGGCAGCAAGATGGGCTCGGCCCAGACGCCGGCCGACATCCCGCAGCTGGTCGGCCTCTACCGCGGCGGCCGGCTCAAGCTCGACGAGCTGGTCACCAAGGAGTACCCCCTCGAGGAGATCAACGAGGCCGTCGCCGCCGTCAAGCGCGGCGAGGCGCTGCGCAACGTGGTGGTGTTCTGATGAAGGTCGCCTCCTGGGAGACGTTCGTCGTCGGCAACCCGCCCCCGAGCGAGGGCGGCAACTACTTCATCTTCGTGAAGATCGTCACCGACGACGGGATCGTCGGCTACGGCGAGTGCTACGTCGCGACGTTCGGCCCCGACGTGATCGTCAAGTGCATCGACGACATGATGGAGCGCCGCATCGTCGGGATGGATCCGCACCGCATCGAGACGATGTACCGCGAGGTCTACGGCGCCGGCTTCAACTTCCGCCCCGACGTGACCGTGATGGGCGTCTTCAGCGGCATCGAGATGGCGCTCTGGGACATCATCGGCAAGTCGGCCGGCAAGCCCGTCTACGACCTGCTCGGCGGCAAGGTGCGGGAGCGCCTGCGCGCGTACACGTACCTCTACGAGGAGGCCGGCGACACCGTCGACGTGTACCACGATCCCGATCTGTCGACGCAGCGCGCGGTGGAGAACGTCGAGCGCGGCTTCACCGCCGTCAAGTTCGACCCCGCGGGCCGCTACTCGTCGCTCGACCCGCGCAACCCGTCGGTCGAGGCGCTCGAGCGCTGCGAGCGGTTCGTGAAGCAGATCCGCGAGGCCGTCGGACCGGGCGTCGACATGCTGTTCGGCACGCACGGTCAGTTCACCGTCAGCGGTGCCATCCGCATGGCCAAGCGCCTGGAGAAGTACGAGCCGCTGTGGTTCGAGGAGCCCACGCCGCCGGACATGCCGGAGGAGATGGGTCGCGTCGCGCACGCCACGTCGATCCCGATCGCGACGGGTGAGCGTCTCACCACGAAGTACGAGTTCGCGCGCGTGCTGCGCAACAACGCGGCGTCGATCCTGCAGATGAACCTCGGGCGCGTCGGCGGCATCCTCGAGGCGAAGAAGATCGCCGGCATGGCCGAGACGCACTACGCGCAGATCGCGCCGCACCTCTACTGCGGCCCGCTCGTCGGCGCGGCCAACGTGCAGATCGCCGCCTGCTCGCCGAACTTCCTGATCATCGAGAGCATCCGCGACTGGGGCGGCTTCCACGCCGAGATCCTCAAGACGAAGATGGGCTTCGAGGACGGGCACATCATCATCCCGACGGAGCCCGGCCTCGGCGTCGAGCTGAACGAGGACGTGGCACGCGCCAACCCGTACACGGGCACCGCGCTGCATCTCAACCCCATCTACGGAGAACTCCAGGAGGAGCACTACCCGTGAAGCTCGCCTACATCGGCCTCGGCAACCTCGGCGAGCACATCGCCATGAACCTCGTGAAGGCGGGTCATGAGGTCGCCGTCTTCGACCTCAACGAGGCGTCCGGCAAGGCGCTCGTCGCCGCCGGCGCCCGCTGGGCGAGCAGCGCGGCCGACGCCGTCAGCGCTGTTGACGCGGCCTTCACCTGCCTGCCGTCCACGCGCGCGATCGAGGCGGTGTTCGCCGAGATCATCCCGGCGATGCCGCAGGGCTCCACGTGGATCGACAACTCGACCAACGACTACGACCTCGTCGTCAGCCTCGGCGAGCGCGCCGAGGCCGCGGGCATCCGCGCGATCGAGGCCCCCGTCACCGGCGGTGTGCATCTCGCCAAGAGCGGCGAGATCACCGTCATCTGCGGCGGTGCCGAGGACGTCGTGCAGCGCCACCGGGAGCTGTTCGAGGTGATCGGCAATCGCATCTTCCACGTCGGCGTCGTCGGCCAGGCCTCGAAGATCAAGGCGATCACGAACATGCTCGCCTTCATCCACCTCGTCGCCGACGGCGAGGCG
>CAZPQP010000255.1:0-2603 GCA_964588635.1 uncultured Bifidobacterium sp. | reverse complement strand
CCCAGCGACCCGCCATCCGCTGGCGCACCTCGAGCTCGGCGAGCTCGCGCGACTCGTGGCGGAAGCGCTCGGCCAGCTCGGGGCCGCGCCCCATCGTCTTGCCGAGCAGCACGCCGCTGACGGACAGCGACTCCTGCACCAGCGACGAGATATCGGCCAGCGTCTTCTGGCGCTCCGTGGCCAGCTTGCGACGCTCCACGCCGACCCGGCGCGTGAGCAGCACGAAGAACGGCACGAGGATCAGCGACAGGATCGCCAGGCGCCAGTCGAGCAGGAACATCGCGACGACCGCGGCGAGCACCGTCGTGACGTTCGAGACGACCGACGTCGCCGTCGAGGTGACGACGTCGTCGACGCCGCCGATGTCGTTGGCGATGCGCGACTGGACCTCGCCCGTGCGCGTGCGGGTGAAGAACGCGAGCGACTGGCGCTGCAGATGCTCGTAGACGTCGGCGCGCAGGTCGTGCATGACCTCCTGCCCGACGCGATTCGACAGGTAGGTCTGCGCGACCCCGAGGATGCCGACGATGATCGCGATGGCGATCATGCCGAGCGCGAGCCAGGCCAGCAGCGTGGTGTTGCTCGTCGGGATCGCGTTGTCGATGATGTCGCGCAGCAGGAACGCCGGCACCATGCCGAGCGCACTGGAGAAGACGATCAACCCGAGGACGACGCTGAGGCGGCTGCGCTCCGGCCCGAACAGCCGGAAGACACGGCGCAGGTTCGCGCGGCGGACCTCCGGGTCCTCCGGCCGCTTGGGCTTGTCGCCCACATCGAACGTTCCGTGTCTGCCGCGTCCACTCACTGCAAGTCCTAACGCTAGAGCGCATCGACATATGCCGCAGCGCACGCCGAGCGGGCGCGAAGTGCGAAGGGGATCACATGAACCTCGAGGACTCGTAGGCTTCCGCCATGGCGCACGACCACGACCACCAGCACGGTCCGACCTGCGGGCACGACCACGAGCACGTCCACGGACCCGACTGCGATCACGAGCACGACCACGAACCGGCCGCGCAGCAGCATCCGGTCTTCGAGGTCGCACCGATCGCCGACGAGGACGCCGAGCGCTTCGCCGACGAGCTCGCCGACGCCACCGCACGCATGGCGAGCGAGCTGGCGTGGGCGATCGCCCCGTACCGCGAGCGCGAGACCTTCGCGCTCGCCGGCGCGCCGGTCGCCGTGGTGTTCGAGCGCGCACCGAACTCGAAGGCCAAGCCGAAGCACCGCTCGGGCCAGCTGTCGCCCGAGCTGCTGCCGTTCCTCGTCGACGCGACGGTGCGGACCCGCGAGCGCATCGCCTACGCGCCGGACGAGGACAACCCGTTCCTGATCGCGCTCGTGCTCGCGTGCTTCTACGCCGTCGAGTCGTCGCGCTCGGGTGCGCTCGGCCTCGGACCGGAGACGCGTCGCGTGCAGCCGTCCGTCGAGGTCCTCAAGGACGATCAGGCGACGGCCGACATCTTCGGCGTGCCGGGCTCAGCGATGCTGCGCGCGATCGCGCCGGTCGAGGCGGAGACCGGCGGCGAGACGATCGCCGCCGTGCAGCTCGTCTGGCGCACCTGACCGCGCCAAGGCGTCTGGTTAACAGAGGGGTCAGACCCCTCTGTTAACCAGACCGGCGCTCGCGATCGCCCTTGAGCGAACGGCGCAAGTTAACAGAGGGGTCTGACCCCTCTGTTAACCAGACGCCTTCGTTCACTTTCCTCGGCTCGGCGCGGGCGGTAGAGTCGCGCCATGTCCGAGACGGAGCTCCAGCGGCTGCAGCGCGAGGCGCTCGCCGATCCCGACGCGTTCTGGGCGCGTGAGGCGGCCGGCCTCCCGTGGTTCTCGCCGTGGGACAGCGTGCTCGAGTGGGACGCGCCGACGTTCACCTGGTTCGCGGGCGCGACCACGAACCTCACGGCCGCCTGCCTCGATCGCCACGTCACCGCCGGCTTCGGCGATCGGCCCGCGCTGATCTGGCTGCGCGAGGACGGCGCCGAGCGGCGCCTGTCGTACGCCGAGCTCCTGCACGAAGTCGAGCGCGTCGCCGCCGCGCTGCGTGCGCTCGGCATCGAGCGCGGCGACCGGGTCACGCTCTCGATGCCCGTCAGCGTCGAGGCGATCACGCTGATGCTCGCGTGCGCGCGCATCGGCGCGATCCACAGCGTCGTGTTTGCGGGCTTCGGCGAGGGCGCGCTCGGGCAGCGCATCCGGCTGTCGGGCTCCAAGGCCGTCTTCGTCGCCGACTCGACGCGGCGGCGCGGCAAGGTCGTGCCGCTCAAGCACATCGTCGATGCCGCGCTGGCCGACGGCGATCACGACGTCGAGCACGTGATCGTGCAGCGGCGCGAGCCCGATGCCGCGCCGGTCGCCGACGGCGAGCTCGACTGGGACGCGTTCCTCGCCGCAGGCGAGGGCGCCAGCGGCGCGTACGCCGAGGTGGCCGCCACCGACCCGGTCTTCATCCTCGCCACCAGCGGCACGACCGCCACGCCGAAGCTCGTCGTCCACGTCCACGGCGGCTACATGGCCGGGCTCGACGCGATGGGGCGCTGGGTGTACGGCCTCGAGCGCGACGACGTCTGGTGGTCGACGTCCGACATCGGCTGGGTCGTCGG
>CAZPQP010000254.1:0-2611 GCA_964588635.1 uncultured Bifidobacterium sp. | reverse complement strand
TGGCGGTCCAGATCCGCGGGCACTGGGGCACGCTGTCGGACTCGTCGGCGGCCTACCCGTGGTACCGCTGGTCGGTGAAGCAGGGCGGCACGGCGCCCATCACGGTGGCTGGCGTGCTCGGAGCCAGCGGCAGCGCGGTGCTGCACACGGCTGGTGTTGCGGGCTCCAAGGGCTTGTTCACGCCGGTGCCCATCGGGTACATCGCGGTCGGAGGTGGCATCCCGGTGGGCTCGTACGTCCTGAGCCGCGGCACCGCCGACAGCGCGCTGACGCTCTCGGCCGCTCTCGC
Organism: uncultured Bifidobacterium sp.; assembly: GCA_964588635.1. Taxonomy (GTDB): domain Bacteria; phylum Actinomycetota; class Thermoleophilia; order Gaiellales; family F1-60-MAGs149; genus F1-60-MAGs149. The sequence continues at coordinate 2,322 of CAZPQP010000254.1, read as the reverse complement.
GCAGGGGCTCAACGGTTCGGTGACGTTCTACCCGCCTGGGCAGGTGTACGACGCCACGAGCGCCGACGTGGACTCGATCGGGCACACGTTCGTCGGTTCATACTTGCTGGGGCAGGTAACTGCGGCCAACGCCCCGTTCGCCAACTCGACCGGCGCATGGCCCGGTGAGTTCGTCGTCAAGTTCAACGTCGCCACGACGGACTCATCTGGTTTGCAGGCCAAGTACGGCGCGGGTCCGAACACCATGCTCATCCCGCTGTCGGACGCCTCGGGCGCGTGGTTCAACGCCCCGTACACCTCGGTCCGCATCCGCGTGCTCAACGGCGTCGCCAACCGTTTCAAGATCCGCGCGGACCTCATGGGGGTGAGCAAGTGATTCGCCGCGTCGTCGCGGGGTTCATGGTGCTGGTCATGCTGGCGACCTACGTGGTCCCGGCGGACGCCAAGCTCGCGGTCGTCATAAGCAAGGGCGCAGTCAACCAGGATGAGCTGTCGGATTCCTCGCCGACCTTCTATCGCGATCTCGTCGCGACGGTCCGCGGGACGCTCGACGTCCTTGGCGTGGACTACGACATCGTTTCGCAGTCCACGGGTGCCACCAAAACGCACTGGCTACGCACCGGGCAGATTGTGTACGGGTCAGGCACGCCGTCGGCCTACGTCAAGAGCTACGACGGGGTGCTGCATGTCGTTGTCGGGCTAACCAACGGCTTCGCGTCGTATCGTCCCGATTCGCTGATGCGGATGATGAGCAACATCACGGACACGTCGTTGACCTCGGTTCGGTACAACACGGTCCCGCAGATCTTCGTTTCCACCAACGGCATCTTCGGAAGCAGTGGAGCCGCTGACAGCTGTTTGGCCGGGAACTCCGACAAGACCGACCTGACTAGTCTCGGGCAGGTCGTGTGGGCTCCCGGCAACCCGTACCCGTACCGACCCGGACTTGCCAAGGTCACAGTGCTCCCTTCCAACCTGTCGAGCGCGTCCGGCAACTGGCGCGTGCTGTTGCGGGCGGGTACCGGAGCGGCTGTATGGACGCACTCCGGCAGCCTGCCCAAGCCGTGGCCGGACTCCCTCAACCGCCGTGACGGCGCGACGGCCAACTCGGACACCGCGGTGGTGTTCGCGCGCACGCTGTCCAGCATCGCCACCGCCAAGCCCATCATCTTCGTCAACCACGCCGACTTCCAGTCCACGCACACGGACATGGCGGGCCTGCTCGTCGCGCTCGCCTACGCCGACTCCTCGGTCAACGGAGCCATCCTCGGCACGGCGAAGAACATCCCCGTCAAGGTGGGCATCCAGATCCGCGGTGGCTTCGCGCGAGGCCGGCAGCTCGGCGTCCCGACTTCCACGGGCGGCATGACCCTCGACGACTCGACCACGTTCAAGGCGTCCATCGACTCCCTGGCGTCGCTCAACGTGCCTATGGTGCTCGGCGTGAACGTGGACTCGCTCGACGCCTACGCCAACTACGACAAGCGGTGGTGGTCGAACGTAACGGCGCTCAAGTACGGCGTGTGGCAGAACACCGGCATCGACACGACGGTGTGGGGCACGGGCGGCAACGGCCGCGCGTCGTTCGACAACCCGCGCGACATCTTCGGCATGTGGCGCAACCGTGCGGCGTTCGGCGACTCGACCGTCCACAGCGTGCAGACGGCCGACACCAGCATCGCGCAGCTCGTGCGCGGCGCGTTCTCCAAGCTGGCGAGCACGTTCGGATCGGGCAAGGTGGACCGCATCCTCATGGCCCCGGGTGACGACTGGTGCCCGAAGAACGGCCTGTCCATGGGCGTGGATTCGGTGGTCTACGGCTTGAGCAAGGGCGGGGCTCGTGGCGTCGTGGTGAACCCGGCGCGTGAACGCACGGGCGTGTACACGGCGGGGCAGGGTTTCCACCAGCGGCCCGGCAACGACCCGCTCGTGTACAACCGCTCGCGCGCACCGTTCAAGTTCCTTGCCACGCCGAGCTACCTCGACTCCGGCAGCGTCCGGTTCGACAACGGCAACACGAACCGCTATCCCACGCTGGCGCAGACCGAGCGCATGTGGCGAGACATGATGACCGGGCACTCGTTCGGTATCTACAACGCCTTGGCAGACGCGCAGGGCGTGCAGTGGTCGGCCGACAGCACGCGCAACGTCCGCGCCCGCATCCTGACCATCCACGCCTCCGATCTCCAGAGCGGCACGCGGGCCGATGCGGCCACGTTCCCGCTCCGTCCGGGCTGGTACGTCGTCAAGAACTTCGTGAACATGGTCAAGACCATCAACTCGTTCGGCTACCGCGGCAAGCCCCTGTTCGTCATCGCGTAT
>CAZPQP010000253.1:0-2614 GCA_964588635.1 uncultured Bifidobacterium sp. | reverse complement strand
GGTCCGGCGACCGTGCCGCCGAGGCTCTCGATGATCGTCACGGCGCGCTCGACGAGCTGCGCGTTCGACGCGAACTCGCCCTTGCTGATGTAGAGGTTGTCCTCGAGGCCGACGCGGACGTTGCCGCCCAGCAGCATCGCCTGCGCGACGGCCGGCATCTCCATGCGGCTGATCGCGAACCCGCTCCAGACGGCGTTCGGGGGCATCTGATCCGCGAACGTCTGCATGGTGCGCGGCGTGGCCGGCGCGCCCCACGGGATGCCGAGGCAGACCTGCACGAACGGCGGATCGTCGATCAGCCCCTCCTCGACCAGCTTGTTGACGAACCACAGATGCCCGAGCTCGAAGCACTCCAGCTCGGGCTTGATGCCGAGCGCGCGGATCTTCTCCGCGCCGATGCGCAGGTAGTCGGGCGTGCCGACGTAGACGAGGTTGCCGTCGCCGAAGTTCAGCGACCCGCAGTCGAGGGTGCAGATATCGGGCAGCGTGTCGTGCAGGTGCGCGATACGCTCGTCAGGGCCGACGAGATCGGAGCCCTCGGCCGGCGTGTCGGTGCCGTTCGGCCCGATCAGGAGGTCGCCGCCCATGCCCGTCGTGAGATTGACGATCACGTTCTCGCCGCTCGCGCGGATGCGGTCCACGACCTCGCGGTAGAGATCGACGCGGCGCGACGGCACGCCCGTCTCGGGCTCGCGGACGTGGCAGTGCACGATCGCGGCGCCGGCCCGGGCGGCCTCGATCGCCGAGTTCGCGATCTGCTCGGGGGTGATCGGCAGGTCCGGGTGCACGCCCTGGGAGGCGCCGGAGCCGGTGATCGCGCAGGTGATGAAGGGATTCCAGTTCACGGGGGTCCTCTCGGGTCAGGCGGGGCGGAGCGTAGTCGGTCGGGCCTCGACCGGGGCGGCGGCAATCGCCGTCTGCAGCGCCGCGGCGTCGGCGTAGCCCTCGAGCGGGACGGTGCGCCAGGGAATCTTGACCGTCACCTCATCGGCGGCGAACGGCCACGGATCGAGGCGCTCGACGCCGTCGTCGCCGAGCGTGATCACGAGCCTGCGCTCCTCGGGCAGCACGATCTCCATCGGACCCATGCCCGCTGGATCGCCGAGGCACAGGCGCAGGCTCAGGCGGTCGAACACCTGCAGCAGCAGGAAGTTGCGCCAGAGCTCCTCGTCGGTCACGCCGAGGCCGTCCTTGACCGCGCCGTAGCGCGCCTCCTGCTCGGCGATGAACTCGTCGACGATGCTCTGCACCTCGGGCGCACGTGAGAGCAGCAGGGCAGGCTGGGTGCCGTACCGGCCCGTGTAGATGCCGGCTGCGTGCATCGACACCAGCATGCCCGCGTACGCATCGATGCCCGCGACCTCATCGATGCCGAGGCGGTAGAGGCGCAGGTGCTCGTCGATCATCACGTCGAGGAAGTTGGCGGGCCGGCCCGTGTCGGGGTTGAGCTGCGCGGCGGCCTCCCAGTGGCGCCAGCCGATGTCGTGCAGGCGCACGGCGGTGAGCACGCTGTCGCGCGGCTCGAGGGCGGGGACATTCGGGCCACCCCAAGCGGCGGCAAGCTGCCCGGCGACCTCGGCGTGATCGACCTGCATGGCGAGCTCGGCGGTGTCGCCGACGGGGCGCACGATCATGACGTTCCTCCGGGGGTGCGGGCCAGCCACGCGTGGCGCGTGACGGTGAAGGTGAAGGTGCCGGCAGCCGTGGTCTCCGCGCAGAGCCGGTCGAAGCGATCGAGGTCCTCGATGGCGACGGTGCCGAGGCGCTCGAGCAGACGACGGTAGGTCTTCCACGTGTGGCCGTGGAACGTATCGCCCGTCGCGTCGGCGTTGGCCAGCACGCGTGGCTCCCACGCGGCGATGGCGTACCCCGCGGCACCCAGCCACTCCGGGATGCGGCGGCCCGCGTCGAAGTGCGGCTTGGTGTCGCACCACGCCTGCTTGATGTGCTCCGCGAGCACGGTATCGCCGATGCCCCAGGCGGCCGTGCCCCAGTCGGTATCGCAGACCAGCAGGGCGCCGCCGGGCCTCAACACGCGCGCGATCTCGCGCAGCGCGCCGACGGCGTCGGGCACGTACTCGATCACCTGCACCAGCGTCGCCGCGTCGAACGTCGCGTCGGGGAAGGGCAGGGCGTTGGCCTCGCCGTCGGACACGTCGATGCTCACGCCGGCGGCACGGGCCTCGGCGATCGCCCCCTCGCGCATGGCGGGGGCGGAGTCGACGGCCGTCACGCGCGCGCCGCGCAGCGCCAGGTCGCGCGCGTAGATGCCGGGCCCGCTGCCGACGTCGACGATCGCCGCGCCGTCGATCGGCCCGAGCAGGTCGATCTGCGCCTGCCGGATCGCGACGACGTCGGCGGTGGCGTAGGCGTGCACGATCCGCTCGACGGCCTCCGGCGTGTCCCAGGTGGAGCCGGCGCCGTGCGCGGGGCGGGGGGTGGAGGCGCTCACCCCGGTAGGCTACCGCCGTGTCCGCGAAACCGCAGATGCCCGAGCGCTCCGACTTCCCGGTCTTCCGCGGGATCACGACGCGCTGGATGGACAACGACGCCTACGGCCACGTCAACAACGTCGTCTACTACGCGTGGTTCGACACGACGGTCAACGCGTACC
>CAZPQP010000252.1:0-2614 GCA_964588635.1 uncultured Bifidobacterium sp. | reverse complement strand
CCCTTGCCGACGAAGCGGCCGGTGTTGACGTCGACGATCGTGAACGCCTCGGCGTAGTCGAACAGCAGGTAGCCGCCGGACGGGAGGTCCACGCGGCGCTTGAGCGTGCTCTCGATCGCCTCGTCGACGCCGTAGCGGCGCAGCAGCTCCGTCTGCGCGGTGTGGCGCTTGACGCGCTCGGCGAGCTCGGGGCTGCGCTCCTGGACGTACGAGATGATGCGGTCGTGCATCGCCTCGTCGTCGACGATCAGCTCGTCGACGTCCTGGCGGAAGTCGTCGCGGACGAGGCCGAGGGCGATATCCACCTCGGCGTGGATCAGGCTCGGCGCCTTCGCCGTCTCGACGCGGGCCAGGATCGCCTCCCACTGGTCCTCGAGCAGCGCGAGGTCGCGCTCGAGCTCCGCCAGCTCGGCGCCCTTGGCCGCCGTGCGGACGATCAGACCGCCGCCGAGGCGGGGCTTGAGCTGCTTGACGAGGTCGCGCAGACGATCGCGCTCGCCGTCGGGCAGGCGCTTCGAGACGCCGCCGCCCTCGCCGTCCGGGACGTAGACGAGGAAGCGCCCGGCCAGCGAGATGTCCATCGTGACGCGCGCGCCCTTGGTCTTCATCGGGTCCTTCGTCACCTGGACGAGCAGCGACTGCCCGCCCTTGACGAGGTCCTGGATGCGCTTGGAACGGCGCGCCCGCTGGTCGAGCCCGTCGATGCGGATCTCGGCCACATGCAGGAACGCGTTCTTGTCCATGCCGGCGTCGACGAATGCCGCCTCCATGCCCGGGAGGACGGTGTCGACCTTGGCCAGGTAGATGTTGCCGAGCAGCGACCGGCGCTCCTCGCGCTCGATGTACGTCTCGACGACGCGATCGTCTTCGATCAGCGCCGCCTTGGTCTCGTACGCGTCGGCGGATATCAGGATCTTCTTCATGTGGTCTCCGTGGTCGCCACGCGCGCCGGTTTCGGCGCCATGGCAACGGCTAGTCGGGTGACTCCGGCCAGCGGGAGGTCGGCGTTCGCGCAGCTCGCGAGCGCGCGGACGACCTCGTCCGGCTTGGCGGAGCCATCCTCGAGGATGGCGATGTCGACGATCACGCTGCTGCCGTCGAGCTGGGGCTCGGGGGCGAAGCGCTTCACGTCGACCGTGCGCCGCTGCTTCGGGCTGCGGCGCTCGATGGGAAGCTCCGACGACGCGCGGTACGCGTCGACGGCCTGGGCGAGAAGCTCGCCCGGTGCATCGAAGGTGATGCGATAGGTGGCGCCGACGGCGACGGTCTTCGGACCGGCAGGTCGGGCATCCAGGGGAACGACGCCCCGCGGACAGGTCGCGGTGAGTCGGGCAATCAGGTCACCGAGGTCGTGGCTGTCACCCACGAGCTCGATCGTGCAGCGCTCGTCCTCGGACGCCGTGCCGACGCCGCGCGCGAGCGCGAGGCTGATCACGGGCTTGGGACGCATGCCGTTGGAGAGCGCGATCTCGTAGCCGGCGCGCCGAAACGCGGCCAGCAGCAGATCGACCATCTCGAGATGGCTGAGGAACCGTGCGCGATCACGCACGGCGAGACGGAGCTCGATCCTCAACGCGGTGGCATCTGCTGGGCGTGCGGCATCAGGCCTCCACCAACCGGTTCCGCACGGGGCCGACGCAGGCGCCGCAGTCACTGCAGCCATCCCATCGGCAATCCCCGGTCGGCCGTTCGGCGCGACTCTGCCACCACTCATCCAGCAGAAACTCCTTGGACACACCGCTGCGCACGTGGTCCCACGGCAGCGGGTCGAGAGGATCGCGCTCGCGCGTCGCCTCCACCTCGAGGTCGCGTCCGGCGGCGGCGAATGCGTCGCGCCAGAGCTCCTCGCGGTGGTGCTCCGACCAGGCGTCGAAGCGCGCACCCGCGCGCCACGCCGTCTCGAGCACATCCCCGGTGATCGAATCCCCACGACCGAGCGCGCCTTCCAGCATGCTCGTCCGGACGTCGTGGAGGGAAAGCTTGAGCTGGCGCCCCTTGAGCGCGCGACGCAGGTAGTCCTGCTTCACGCGCAGCTGGTCCGGGGGCGCCATGCCGCTCCACTGGAACGGCGTATGCGGCTTCGGCACGAAGTTCGAGGCGGAGACGTGGACGGTGAACTTGCCGCCCTCGCCGTAGTGCTTCCGCCCGATCTCGCGCGCCTTGAAGCCGAGATCGACGATGCCCTGGACCTCCGCGAAGGTCTCGAGCGGCAGGCCGATCATGAAGTACAGCTTGAGGCTGGTGTAGCCGGCGGCGAAGGCCGAGTCGATCGCGTTCTCGATCATCTCGCCGGTGATGGTCTTGCAGATGATGTCCCGCATCCGCTGCGTCGCCGCCTCGGGGGCCATCGTGATCGAACGCTGCCGCGTGTTGGCCGCGGCGGCCAGGGCCACGGGCCCGGTGTCGACGCGGTTCGACGGCAGCGACAGGTGGAGGTCGGGACGGACCTCCTTGATCTCGCGGATCGCCCGCGAGACGCCGGAGTAGTCGCTCGTGGCGAGCGACGTGAGCGACAGCTCGTCGTAGCCCGTGCACTCGAGCTGCGCGAGACCGGCCGTGACGACGTCCTCCACGGGCCGCTCCCGCACCGGCCGGTACCACGTGCCGGCGTGGC
>CAZPQP010000251.1:0-2616 GCA_964588635.1 uncultured Bifidobacterium sp. | reverse complement strand
CCGAGCCCGTTGCGCGACAGCGCCAGCGCCGCCGACTGCGCATGCTCGGCCAGGCGTGCCTCCACGAGCACGAGCGTGCCCTTCGGGGCGAGTGCCGCACTGATCTGATCGATGCCCTCGGCCGTCTCGCCGTCGCCGGCGCGGAACTGCTCGAGCAGGCCGGACAGCACGAGCACGACGGGGAAGCGCTCGTCCCAGGCGGCCAGATCGGCATACGCACCGGCACGCAGCTCGAGGTCGACGGCACCGGTGTCGCGCATGCGGTCGTAGCCCGCCGCGATCGCCCCCTCGGCGAGATCGACGCCGACGAAGTGGCGGTCCGGATGCCGTGACGAGAGCCACGCCTCGAGGTAGCCGGCGTTGCAGCCGCACGACAGCACCGGCCCGGGCGGCAGCACGCGCAGCAGCGCGTCGGCCCAGACGCCGATCGTCAGCACCTCGACCCAGACGCGCGACAGGTCGACGCTGATCAGATCGCGCCACTGCCCGGCGGCCAGCGCCTCGCCGACGGCTCCTTCGCTCTCCGGGATGGGCCGGTCGTAGCGCCGCCGGATCGCCTCGCGCCAGACCGGGTCGTCGCCGCCGCTCTCCGCCTCGCGCTCGAAGCGCAGGCGGTCCCCGCGCAGCGCGCGCAGCAGCACGGGATCGAGATCCGACTCGGCGGCGAGCGGCCGGGCGCCCCAGATGTCGCCGAGATAGGCGGCCAGTGCATCCACGGCCGCGCTGTCGATCACGGGGCGCTTCATGCGCGTCCCGTTCCCTGCCGTCGCGCCGCGGCGGCGAGGCGCTTGGCGAGCAGCGGATCCGTCTCGGCGCGCGCGACGATGGCGGCCGCGAGCGCGACGGCGGTGTCGGACGGCGGCTCGATGCCGGTCGTGGCGATGTCGAGCGCGGCCTCCAGCGAGCCGGCTCCGGAAGCCGCGAGCAGCGCCTCGGTCAGCGGCGTCAGCCGCGGCGGCACGCGGTCGCCCTGCGGGCGCGGCCGCCGCGGCTCGACGGCACCGCGCTCGCGCAGGATGCGGCTGATCTGCACCTGCACGCTGCCGACGGACGCCAGCCCCTGCTGCTCGGCGAACTCCTGCGCGAACTCGCTCCAGGGCCGCGTGTCGGTCTCGGGCCGCGCATCCATGGCGGCGCGCAGCAGCGATGCGGTCGAGGCCTTCCGCTTCTTGGGCTGCTCGCTCACACGCGGAACTATCCCACGCGGCGACGCGTCAGGCGCTGTGCGGCCGCAGCAGCACGCGCGCCGTATCGGTCAGCCACGCCGTCGCCTCCGCCCCGCTCAGGTCGCTCTCCATGGCGAACACCTGCAGGGCGAGCCCATCCACCAGCGCCGACAGGATCGCCCCGGCCTCGGCACTCCCGACCACGGGGTGGAACGTCCCGGCCTCGACGCCCTCCCGGATCGTCTCGACGAAGCCGTCGAGCCAGCGCTGCTGGGAGCGCGCCGCCGTGCGCCGCAGCTCCGGATCCTTGAGCGCCTCGCCGGTGAAGTCCAGGAACATGCGCCAGGACTCGTTGCGCTCGCCGATGCGCGTGGCGACGTGGAGCAGGATCGTATGCAGGCGATCCCAGGCATCGCCGTCGCCGCCGCGGAGCTCGACCAGCTGCTCGTCGACGTCGTTGATCCACTGCTCGAGCGCCTCGGCCAGCATGCGCGAGCGCGTGCCGAAGTGATGCTGGAGCGTGCCGACGGCGACACCGGCCTCCTCCGCCACATCCTGGAAGCGCGTGCCGGCGTACCCGCGACGGGAGATCACGCGGGTCGTGGCGACCAGCAGCTCGGCCCGGCGCTCAACCGAGGCATCGCTCACGATCGCGCCGTTGGACGTCCGCGTGGGAGACATGCCCGGAGCGTCGCCGCAGGCGGGCGCGATGTCAAGCGTGCCGCCGAAAAGTGCCGTTGAACAGAGGAAAAAACGGATTTCGGCGGATCGCTTGCAATCCGTGAAAGTGCGGTAACAATACGACGGTACGGGAGAGAGGGAGAGATCGTGGACGGACACATCGTGCTCAGCGGTGTCACCAAGGCGTTCGGCGAGAACGTCGTGGTGAATGACATCGACCTGAACATTCGCGAGGGCGAGTTCTTCTCGATGCTGGGGCCGTCCGGCTGCGGCAAGACGACCACGCTCCGCATGATCGCGGGCTTCGAGGTCCCCACGCTCGGCAGCGTCACGCTGGCGGGCGAGGACGTCACCGAGGTCCCGCCGGCCAAGCGCAACGTCAACATGGTCTTCCAGGCCTACGCGCTCTTCCCGCACATGACCGTGCAGGAGAACGTCGAGTTCGGCCTGAAGATCAAGAAGGTCAAGAAGGACGAGGTCAAGAGCCGCGCCGCCGAGGCGATCGCCTCCGTGCAGCTCGAGGGCTTCGAGCTGCGCAAGCCCGCCCAGCTCTCCGGCGGCCAGCAGCAGCGCGTCGCCCTGGCGCGCGCGCTCGTCAATCGCCCGGCCGCCCTGCTGCTCGACGAGCCGCTCGGCGCGCTCGACCTCAAGCTCCGCAAGGAGATGCAGCACGAGCTCAAGGCCATCCAGGTCCGCACCGGCACGACCTTCGTGTACGTGACGCACGACCAGGAGGAGGCGCTGACGATGTCCGACCGCATCGCGGTCA
>CAZPQP010000250.1:0-2655 GCA_964588635.1 uncultured Bifidobacterium sp. | reverse complement strand
TCGCCGTCTTCGCCCGCGCCCAACCCCCGGTGGCGACCACGGCCACGCCGTCCACGGGCACGACCGCAGGCGGCACGACGGTCGTCCTGACCGGCACGCACCTCGATGGCGCGACGCGAGTCATGTTTGGCGACACAGGAGCCGTGATCAAGGAGAGCACCTACGCGAGCCTCACCGTCGTCGCACCGCTGCACGTGGCCGGCAAGGTCGACATCACGATCACGACCGCGAAGGGCACCGGTACCTTCGCCAAGGCGTACACCTACGTTCTGCCCGCGGTGAAGAGCGTGGTCGTGGCCGAGAAGCCCAAGGTGTCGTACTCGAAGACGACGATCACCTTCCGCACGATCGTCACCGTCAACGCGGCGGGCACGATCTCGCAGACGTTCTCCCGCGTCATCAAGGGCAAGCGCGTCGCCGTCTGCACGCGCAAGAAGACCGTCGCGCGGGCGGGCAAGTACCCGGTGGTGTGCGTCGCGGGCCTGAACACCCGCAATGCCGTGAAGCGCGGCCAGATCGCCGTGCGCGTGCTGACGAGCTTCGCCGCCACGCGCACCACGGCGGTCAGCACCGTGCAGAACCTGATCCTCCCGCGACGTCGCTGACGTCAATCTGGACCCGGGTCCAGATCTGCACGAACAGCGTCAATCTGGATCCGGATCCAATTTGACCGTTTTCGTGCCAATTTGGATCCGGATCCAAATTGGCACGAAAACGGTCAATTCGGGGCCAGGTCTTGAAATGTCACCCGGCGCGCACCGACCCCGCCCCACCCTCTAGTACGCTTCCGCCCATGGCAACGCTTGCGCAGCAGTGGGACGCGATCCTCGAGAACGAGTCCGCCGATTGGGAGAACGCCTTCGTCGAGCTCCGCGTCGCGGAGAACGGGGATCTCGAGGAGGCCGCGCTGGTCCTCTGCTCGCTCAATCCGTGGCACGGCGAGTCGTGGCGCAGCGGCTGGCTCCGCTTCCGCGTGGCCCGCACGTTCGGCTACGGCGCCGACGACGTGCACACCCGCGCGATGCTCCACAAGCTCGATACGCGCGGCATCGCCGGCGAGCTCGAGCTGCTGCGGTCCATCGACCACTTCCTGCCGGTTTCCACGCAGGGCACCGTCTAGCTCCGGGGGCGCAGATGCCCTGGGTGCGCATTGATGGAGACGAGCTGCGCGTCGAGGACGCGCGCATCGTCTGGACGCCTGCGGTGAGCGCGAACGCCGAGGGCATCGCGTTCTGGCTGCGCGCGTCGGGCGGCCGCTCGGTGATGCACATCGCCGGCTGGGCACCGGGCACGAGCGCGGCCGATCTCGACGGCCAGGACGTCCGCATCGAGAGCCCCGGCCCCGACGCCGGCGTCGACGGGCGCTTCATGACCCACGCCCGCGTGCGCTTCGGCCGCGTCACGAGCGACCGCGCCGTGGTGAGCATCGACGGCAGCGTCGAGGCGCTCGATCCGGCCGACGAGTCGCGCGCGGTGTTCGAGGCCGATCTCGTCTGCACGGTCGCGCCGATGGCCGAGCGCGATCACTGCATCGGTTGCGGCGGTCCGCTCGATCGCTACGCCGAGACGCGCGACGAATTCGTGGCGGGCTTCCGCATCTCGCAGCGCGTGCTGCCCGTCCTCTGTCCCACGTGTGTCGGCACCGTGGACCAGCCGCGCTTCTGCCCGACGTGCGGCACGGCCTTCGCGCCCGACGCCGTCTCCACGCATGGCGAGGAGGGCCGCACGGGCTATACCGCCCGCTGCGTGCAGGGCCACGTGTTCAGCGGCGCGCTGCCGGGCTAGTCCGACACAGCGTCGCGCGGCACGATGCAGAGGTCTGCGTCGAGCGCCAGCGCGAGCTTGAGCAACGTCTTCTGGGTGGGATTGACTCCCGCGGCATGCTCGATGCGGCTGATCTGGCTCTGCGGTACCCCAGAGAGCTCAGCGAGTCGGGTCTGCGTGAGCCCACGGGCGCGCCGGAGTTCAGTGATCGTCCTCGCGAGACGGATCTCCCGACCGTAGTGCTCGCCCTCGATGCGCTCCTCGGGCGTGAGACGCGCCCAGATCTCGCGGCCGTGCTCTTCGAAGCTGTTCGACGTCCTTGGCATGACACGCATTATGCAATAAACCTCATAGTGAATCGATGCGGCGTCGATAGTCCGCTAGACGCTGACGGGCCACTGCTATCGCGGCAGCTTGCCGCTTCGGCTGGCTCCCCTTGTCGAAGCCTCCGAGGAGCACGACCACTCGGCCATGGTCGGTGCAGAAGAAGACGCGCAGGACGACATGCTGCCGCCGGATGCGGCACTCGTAGAGGCCTCCGCCGAGACTCCGGCCCCAGTGATCGGCACATACGTCCGGCCCGCGCATCGAAAGTTCATCGGCGACGGCTTTCCACACCAGTCGCGCCTGTAACGCGGGAAGCCCATCTACCCACCGCCGAAACGGCGCACGTCCAGATTCATCGACGTAGTACTCGATCCGCCAGGTCCCGCCCATGCCCTCGACCGTAAGCACGCCCGGCGCACACGCGAGCGACGCTTCCGCACCGCTCTGCACCGGACCGGCTCCGGCGGGCGACGCCGTGTGGCGTCACTCCTGCCGGAGCGAGGTCGGGACGAGAGGATTTGAACCTCCGACCACTCGGCCCCCAGCCGAGTGCGCTACCAGACT
>CAZPQP010000249.1:0-2670 GCA_964588635.1 uncultured Bifidobacterium sp. | reverse complement strand
CCGGACAGCGCGAAGACGGGCGTGCGCAGCTCGTGCGACGCGTTGGCGACGAAGGCGCGGCGCGAGGCGTCGGTCGCGGCGATCTCATCGCGCATGCGGTCGAGGGCGACGGCGAGGTCGCCGATCTCGTCCTTGCCGCGGTCGAGGATCGGCTCGTCGAGCCGCCCGGCGCTGATCTGCCGGGCCGACCGCTCGAGGCGGCGCAGGCGGCGGGTCAGGAGCGCGGCCGCGAGCACGCCGATGATCACGGCCAGCGGCACCGCGATCAGCGCGCCGAGCAGGCTGCGGCGGATCGTCAGCCGCACCGCGGCATCGACGTCGTCGAGACTGGAGGAGAGGACGACGACGTAGGCGGTGCCGTCGATCACCATCGGATAGGCGGCCTCGGCGCGGCGGCTCGTGCCGCTGCCCACGGTGCCCTTCTGCACGCCGCTGCCGGTCGCGGCGGCCAGTGCGATCGGGCTCGGCTGCCGCGGCGCCATCGCGGTGACGGCGACGAGCTCCGTCGCGCTCATCGCCTGGTACACGGCCGCATCGGTGTTCGTCAGCTGTCCGTACGCGGCCGTGACGGCGTCGGTGTCGGGCGTGCCGGCGGCGCCGGTGAGGGCGTTCTGGAAGTTCAGCTGGAACGTGGGCGCGCTCTGCGTCGCCGCGCGCGCGACCGTGTCGACGCGGTTGCCGACCAGGCTCTCATCGAGCTTGGGCAGCACCAGCAGCGCGGTCAGGGCCAGCGCCAGGACGATCACGATCAGGAGCAGCAGTCCGAGCCAGACCGTCAGCCGCCGGAACGGGAAGACGCGATCGACGAGCCAGTCCACGGCCTAGCCCTCGAAGCGGTAGCCGACGCCGCGCACGGTCTGGATGCGGGTCGGGCTCGCCGGGTCCTGCTCGATCTTCTCGCGCAGGTGCCGCACGTGGACGTCGACGGTGCGCGGCTCCCGGAAGTCGGACGAGCCCCAGACGGCGTCGAGCAGCTGGTTGCGGCTGAACACCCGGCCGGGGCTGAGGATCAGCGTCGAGAGGATCTCGAACTCCACGTAGGTCAGGTCGACGACGGCACCGTCGACCTCCGTGGTGTGGCGGACGCGGTCGACGGTCACGCCGGCGCGCTCGATGCGCTCCTCTGCGGCGGATGCCCCGGCGTCGGCCGCGGGCGCCGTCATGGCCGCGCGCCGCAGGATCGCCTTGACGCGCGAGCGGAGCTCGCGCATGCCGAAGGGCTTGGTGATGTAGTCGTCGGCGCCGAGCTCGAGCCCGATCACCTTGTCGACCTCGTCGTCGAGCGCGGTGAGCATGATGATCGGCACGGTGGAGGAGATGCGGATCTCCTTGCACACGTCGTGGCCGGAGCCATCGGGCAGCATCACGTCGAGCAGCACGGCATCGGGCGTCTCGTCGTGGAAGGCGGCGAGGCCGGCGGCGCACGAGCCCGCGACGACCACGCGGTAGCCGTCGCGCTCGAGCGCGTGGAGCAGCAGCTCCTGAAGCGACTCCTCGTCGTCGATGATCAGCACCACGGGCTGCGTCTGCACGCCTCAATGCTACCGTCAGCAGGCCTGTGGACCGCCAGCGCGCCAGCATGCAAACGGCTGCACGGCCCCGCGATCGTGCTGGGCGCGCGCTGCGCATTGCCTTCATCGCGCCGCCGCTGATCGCGCTCGTGATCCTGCTGGTGAGCGTGCGCACGCCCCTCGGGCCGTCCGCGACGATCGCCGTGGCGCCGAGCTTCGACGGTCCGCAGGCCGCCGCGTACGCGCGGCGGCTCGCCGAGCGCACGCCCGATCGCGCGCCGGGGACGGTGACGGCGCAGCAGGCCGCCGATCAGATCGCGGGGTCGCTGGCGGAGGCCAGCGGCGAGCCGGTGCACCGCGACGTCTTCCGCGCGCCCGGTCCCCTGGGTCGCGACGTCAGGATGGAGAACCTGTGGGTGATCGAGCAGGGCTCGTCCGACGAGGCGATCGTCCTCGTGGCCAACCGCGACGACGTCTCGCCCGGGCCCGGGCTCGACGACAACGCGACGGGCACGGCCGCGCTCGTCGAGCTGGCACGCGACCTCTCCGGCGTGGAGCGGGCCCGCAGCCTCGTCCTCGCCTCGACGGATGGCGGCACGGTCGGGCAGGCCGGCAACGAGCAGCTCCTGTCCTCGCTGCGGGCCGACGGGCTCCGTCCCGTTGCCGTCGTCTCGCTCAACGCCATCGGCGGACCGACGGGGTCCCTGCCGATCCTGTTCGCGGGGACGGGCGGCGTGCGCACGCCGGAGGTGCTCCTCAAGGGCCTCGAGGAGTCGCTCGCCGCGCAGCCGGCCGCCGGCGCCGCGGCGCCCGAGAGCCCGGTGCTCCAGGTGCTCGACCTGATCGCGCCGGTCGAGCCGTCGGGCGCGCAGGTGCCGTTCCTCGACGCGGGTGTCGCCGCGATCCAGCTCGGCAATGGCGATGGCGGCGTGGGGACCGAGGCCATCGACGACAGGCGGCTCGGCGCCGTCGGCTCGGCCATCGGCACGCTCCTCGTGCGCCTCGACGCCGAGCCGCGGCCGTCGCCGCCGAGCGGCGCGTACATCGCCGTCTCCGGGCGCGTCATCCCCGGCAGGGCGATCGCCCTGCTCGCGATCGCGCTGCTCGTCGGGCCGCTCTACGCCGTCGGGCGCCGCCTCCTGCAGGGCGGCAGCCTGTC
>CAZPQP010000248.1:0-2677 GCA_964588635.1 uncultured Bifidobacterium sp. | reverse complement strand
CAGGGCAACTGGGGCAGCGTCGGCCCGAAGGAGTACTCGGACCCGCCGGCCGCCTATCGCTACACGGAGGCCCGCCTCTCCCCCGCTGCCACCGCCTGGCTGTCCGACCTGCGCCCCGAGATCGTGCGCGAGTACCAGCCGAACTTCACGGAGAAGAAGCAGGAGCCGTGGGTCCTGCCCGTCACGTTCCCCAACCTGCTCGTCAACGGCTCGCGCGGCATCGGCTGGTCGATGGCCTGCGAGGTGCCGCCCCACAACCTCGCCGAGGCGTGCGCGGCCGCGATCAAGTTGGCCGAGAACCCCGACGCGTCGCTGAAGGACCTGCTCAAGGTCATGCCCGGCCCCGACTTCCCGACCGGCGGCATCGTCGTCGATCCGGAGGGGCTGCTCGAGGCGTACGAGAAGGGCCAGGGCACGATCCGCCTGCAGGCGCGCTTCCACACCGAGCAGCTGTCGGGCGGCGTGCAGGCGCTCGTCATCACCGAGCTCCCCTACGGCGTCTCGCCCGACCAGATCGTCGCGGAGGTCGTCAAGGCCGCGCGCGCCGAGAAGATCCGCGACGTCACGGAGATGCCGAAGAACCTGACGGACCGCACGGGCACGCGCGTGCAGATCCGCTGCAAGCGCGGCGGCTCGCTCGACCGCCTCATCGCCGACCTCTTCCGCACCACCTCGCTGCGCGTGACGGTCGGCATCAACATGACCGTCCTCGTCGAGGGCACGCCGCGCCAGATCGGCCTGCGCGAGGCGCTCGACCGCTTCGTCGACTTCCGCTTCACGATCGTCGTCAACCGCCTCGAGTTCGAGCGCGACGAGCTGCTGCGCGAGCTGCACCGGCTGATCGCCCTGCTCGCCGCGCTCGACGCCATCGACGCGGTGATCAAGATCGTGCGCGGCTCCGAGGACGATGACGACGCCAAGGCCAAGCTGATCGCCAAGCTCAAGGTCACCCCGCACGGCCAGACGAAGCCGGTGCCGATCGACGACGAGCAGGCGCAGTGGATCATCGACATGCCGATCAAGCGCCTCGCGCGCCTCAACCGCCTCAAGCTCGAGGAGGAGCGCAAGCAGAAGGGCGACCGCGTCGACGAGATCGGCCGCATCCTCGAGTCGCACGACGAGCTCAAGAAGATCGTGGTGGGCGAGCTGAAGGAGGCGGCGGCGCTGTCCGGTCCGCGCCGCACCGTGCTCGGCGGCGAGGGCTCGACGATCGCGGCCGCGCCCGTGCAGGGCAAGGGCGCCTCGGCCAAGTCGGTCGCCGTGCTGAGCGGCCCGAGCACCGAGATCTGGCTCGGCGCCACCAAGAACGGCCTGTTCGTCGCCCAGTCGCGCGCGTCGGCGCCGACCGCCTACCCCGTCGACGTGCAGCCGGGCGACCGCCCGCTGCAGCTGATCCACTCCGACACGGACCAGGAGCTGCTGTGCTTCACGACCGACGCCGAGGTGGCGCGCGTGCGGCTCAACGAGCTGCCGCTGTCGTCGCGCGCCGTGCGCGGCCAGAAGCCGATCCAGATGTCGCGCGGCCAGGAGCTCGTGGCCCTTGCCACGGCCGACGCGCCGTTCCTCCTGCTCGTCACCGAGCAGGGCGAGGTGAAGCGCTGCACCCCCGACTCGCTGCCGGGCGCGCACGCCACGCTCGGCGCCGCGATGGCCCTGCCCGACAACGATCGCCTCGTCGCCGTGGTCCCGCACGATGAGGGCGACGACCTGCTACTCGCCACGGCCGGCGGCAAGGTGCTGCGCACCGCGGCCAAGCCGCTGCGCGTCGTCAAGAGCGCCTCGGCCGGCGGCGTCGCGGGCATGAAGCTCGCGCCCGGCGATCGCATCGTCGCGGCCTGTGCCGTCACCCCCGGCGACCTGCACGTGGCGCACGAGAGCGGCTTCGGCAAGCGCGTCTCGATCGCCGACATCCCCTCGAAGGGCCGTGGCGGCGGCGGCGTGGCGCTGGCCGCGCCCGACAAGCCGACCAAGGAGCCAGCCGGCGCAGTCGCAGCCATCCGCTGCGCCGAGGGCGAGCCGCAGGCGATCCTGATGTCCGGTCAGATGAGCAAGGTGCCGGCCTCGGAGGCCGTCAACCGCGCCACGGTCTCGCGCCCCCTCGTCGACGTGGTCGTCGGCGACGAGGTCGTCGGGCTCGCGTGATCCCCTAGGCCGGCAGCCAGAGCGCGTCGTGGCCCTTGGCCACACGTCGCGCCCTACCGCTCGCGGCCAGCGAGATCAGGTCCCACTCGGTCGCGGCGAGATCCGGATCGTCGTTGCGCGCGCACCGGAGCAGTGCCACCTCGTACGTGGTGAGGCCGCGCGGAAACGCGGGCAGCGTCTCCTCCGGGCCGGCCGGGCCGCGCTGCGGCAGGGACGGCTCGAGGTTCGCGATGCAGACGTCGTAGGCGCCGAGCGGCTGCCAGCCCGCGGCCACCAGCATCTCACCGCCGCGGCTGAAGGTGAGGCTCGGCGCGGTGTAGCGCTCCTCGCCGTCGGTGTCGGCCGTCTTGCCCTGCGCCGTGGCGGGCGGCAGGATCGTGCGCGACTCGCGCTTGTCGGCCAGATAGGCCGCTTCGACCGCCGGGTCATCCAGCCCCGCCAGCACCGCGTCGGCATCGATGCCGGGCACGCTGCGCACGATCGGCTCGAGCACCTCGAGCGAGTCGTGCGGGCGCGGGTCGGTGAACCACGAGAA
>CAZPQP010000247.1:0-2678 GCA_964588635.1 uncultured Bifidobacterium sp. | reverse complement strand
TCGTACCGCCGACGGTGCCGGCGACGTGCGTGCCGTGGCCGTTGCAGTCGGACGAGCCGTAGCTGTCGCTGATGGCGGAGTAGCCGCTGAGCACGCGTCCGCCGAAGTCGGCGTGTCCCGGGAGGATGCCCGTGTCGATGATGTAGGCGGTGACGCCGGCACCCGTCTGCGTGTACGTGTACAGGCCGTTGAGCGGCAGCTGCCGCTGGTCGATGCGGTCGAGGCCCCACGTCGCACCGGACTGGGTGGCGTCGATGCCGACGACGCGATCGGGCTCGATGCGGGTGACCGCCGGATCCTTGGCGAGCCGGGCCACCTGCGCGGTGCTGAGGTCGGCGGTGTAGCCGTTGATCGCATGGGTGAAGATCGCCAGCGGCGGGGTGTTCGCGGCGGCGGCGAAGGCGGCGGGGCGTGTACCGGAGGCGAGCGTGACGATGAAGCGGCCGGGGATCGCGGAGCCGATCTTGGCGCCGGCCGGGACGACACCGGCGCTCGTCGCATCGAGGGCACGGACGAGCCGGTCGCGCTCGACGACCAGCACCTGCGGGTCGTTGCGCAGGCGGGCGACGTCGGCGGCGTCGAGCTCGGCGACGAAGCCGTCGACGCCGGCCCGGAACACGTCGGAGACCGGGTTGTCGCGGCGCTCCTCGGCGGCGGCCTTGACGCCGGCGTTGGCACCGTCCTCGAGGATCACCACGTAGTCCTGCGCGGGTGCGGCCGCGCTCGCGCCACCGACCGCGCCGAGGCAGGCTGCCGCGGTCGCGAGGACGGCGAGGAGGCGGAGCGAGTGGGTACCTGGGCGACGACGCATCTGATGACCTCTGCACGGAAGGGTTTCCGAGTTTCACGGAGATCCCGTGAAATCCATGTTGTGCATCCGTGAAGACGTACGGGGGGAGAAAATCTGACGGCGTTCCGGGAACTCCCGCAGCGACCCGTCCGACACCCCGCATCGTAGCGCCGAAAACCGCATAACCACGGGGTTCGGGTACCCTTATGCCGGTGAGCGTGACAGGGACCACCGCCCAGGGGTTCGACCCCGCTCGGCTGCGCGCCGATTTCCCGATCTTCGGGCGCCAGGTGCACGGGCGCGAGCTGGCCTACCTGGACTCGGCGTCCACCTCGCAGAAGCCCCAGGCCATGCTCGACGCCATGACCGCGTTCTACGCGACGAGCAACGCCAACGTGCATCGCGGCGTGTACACGCTCGGCATCGAGAGCACCGATGCCTTCGAGGCGGCGCGCGATGCGGTGGCACAGCTGATCAACGCGCCGTCGCGGCGCGAGGTGATCTTCACGCGCAACACCACCGAGGCGCTCAACCTCGTGGCGAAGGCCGTCGGGTCCGAGCGCTGCGGCCCGGGGGACGTGATCGTCAGCACCGTCCTCGAGCACCACGCGAACCTCGTGCCGTGGCAGGTCCTCGCGCAGCAGACCGGGGCGACGCTGCGCTTCCTCGACGTCGACGACGACGGGAACCTCCAGCTCGACGAGCTCGACGCCATCGCGCGCGACGGAAACGTCCGCATCGTCGCGGTCACGCACCAGTCGAACACCCTCGGCGTGCGACCGCCCGTCGAGGCGCTGGTGCGGTGGGCGCGCACGCAGGGTGCGCTGGTCGTCCTCGACGCGGCGCAGACCGTGCCGAATCGCCCCGTCGACGTGCAGGCGCTCGACGTCGACTTCCTGGCGTTCTCGGGCCACAAGACGCTGGCGCCGACCGGCATCGGCGTGCTGTGGGGACGGGAGGAGATCCTCGCCGCCACGCAGCCGTTCCTGACCGGCGGCGAGATGATCCGCTCCGTCGCGCTCGATCGCACCTCGTGGAACACGCTGCCGTGGAAGTTCGAGGCGGGCACGCCCGCCTACGCCGAGGCGGTCGGGCTGCACGCCGCGATCGACTACCTGCAGGCCGTCGGCCTCGAGGCGATCGACGCGCACGAGCACGCGGTCACGGAGTACGCGCTCGGGCGCCTCGGCGAGGTCCCCGGCCTGCGCATCGTCGGACCGCCGGATGCCGCCTCGCGGGGCGGCGTGGTGTCGTTCGTGCTCGACGACGTGCATCCGCACGACATCGCCGAGATCCTCGACCGCCACGCGGTCTGCGTCCGCGCCGGACACCACTGCACGCAGCCGCTGATGCAGCGCCTCGGGCACACGGCCACGGTGCGGGCCTCGTTCTACCTGTACACGACGACCGATGAGATCGACCGACTCGTCGTCGGCCTGCACGACGTCCGCACGGTGATGGGGGTCTGAGATGGACGAGCTGTACCGCGAGAACCTGATGGACCACTACCGGCACCCGCGCAACCACGGGACGCTGGAGCATCCGGACTGCGAGGCCGAGGGCAAGAATCCGCTCTGCGGCGATGAGGTCGAGATCGACGTGGCCGTGGCCGACGGCCGGATCAGCGAGATCCGCTTCAGCGGCAACGGCTGCGCGGTCTCCCAGGCCGCCACCTCGATGCTGACGGAGCTCGTCGCCGGACTGCCCGTCGAGGAGGCCGCCGCGCTGCCGTCGCAGGCGATCATCGACGAGCTCGGCATTCCGCTGTCGGCCATGCGCGTGAAGTGCGCGGTGCTCGGCCTCGGCACCCTCAAGGTCGCGCTGCATCGCGGCGCGGGCACGCCGCTCCCCGCCGAGTGGGGCGCGGACGACGACGAGCTCGTCTGGG
>CAZPQP010000246.1:0-2700 GCA_964588635.1 uncultured Bifidobacterium sp. | reverse complement strand
TCGTCGCAGTGGGTGCCGTGGACGATCACCGTGCGGTGGTCGAGCGCGCCCGCCTTGTCGATCACCTGGACCGGGCGCAGGTCGTACCACTCGAGCGACTCGCGGATCTCGCGGGGCTGCTCGTCGGCATGGATGTGCAGCGGCATCGCGTGCGCGCGCGTGTAGTCGCTGATGGCCGTGAGCCACTCGGGCGAGACAGCGCGCATCGAGTGCGGCGCCGCGCCAACCGTGACGAGCGGGCGATCCTCCGCCCACACGCGCATCGCCTCCAGGCGCTCGAGATAGGCCTCGACCGACGGGTCGCAGAAACGCTGCTGGCCGGGCGTCGGCGGGATGTCCTTGCCGCCGCGCTCGTAGGCCACGAGCAGCATGACGATGCGCAGCCCCTCGGCCTCGGCGGCCTCGCACACGGCCTCCGACAGCGCGTTGGGATTGTCGTAGTACGTGCCGTCGGGCTGATGATGGACGTAGTGGAACTCGCCCACGCTGGTGGCGCCGCTGGCGCGCATCTGCCGGTAGCAGCGGCGCGCGACGTCGTGGATCCTCTCCGGCGTCATGCTGCCGGCCTGCGCGTACATCTCGTCGCGCCAGGTCCAGAAGTCGTCGTCGGGATTGGCCGGGTCGATGCGCTCCACCGCCCCGCGCAGGTCGCGCTGGAAGGCATGCGAGTGCGCGTTGACGAAGCCGGGCAGCAGCGCGGAGCGCGAGAGGCGCAGCGCGTCGGCGGGGGCCTCCGCGGCCGGCGCGACGGCACTGATCACGCCACCGTCGATCTGGACGGCGAGATCGCGGCGGACGCCGTCGGCGTCGAGGACGAGGTCGGGCAGGAGCCAGGTCATGACGTGATCCCCGGGAGGTCGAGGCCACCGCTCTTGGCGGCCTGCTTGGCGATGTCGTAGCCGGCGTGGGCGTGGCGCATGACGCCCGTGCCGGGGTCGTTCCAGAGGACGCGCTCCACGCGGAACGCCCCCTCCTCCGTGCCGTCGGCGACGACCTGTGCGCCCGAGTGGATCGAGCGGCCGATGCCCACACCGCCTCCGTGATGCAGCGCAACCCACGCGGCACCCGAGGCGACGTTGAGCATGGCGTTGAGCACCGGCCAGTCGGCGATCGCGTCGGAGCCGTCCATCATGCCCTCCGTCTCGCGGTAGGGCGAGGCGACGGAGCCTGAGTCGAGGTGGTCGCGGCCGATCACGAGCGGCGCGGAGACGTCGCCCGAGGCGACGAGCTCGTTGAAGCGCAGGCCGGCACGATGGCGGTCGCCATGACCGATCCAGCAGATGCGCGCCGGCAGGCCCTGGAAGGCGATCTTCTCCTGCGCGCCGTCGAGCCAGCGCTGCAGACGCTCGTTGTCGGGGAACAGCTCGCGCATCGCGTTGTCGGTGACGGCGATGTCGTTGGGATCGCCGGACAGCGCGGCCCAGCGGAACGGGCCGATGCCGCGGCAGAACAGCGGCCGCACGTACGCCTCGACGAAGCCGGGGTAGTCGAACGCGTTCTGCAGACCGCCGTTGCGGGCTTCGGTGCGCAGCGCGTTGCCGTAGTCGAACACCTCGGCGCCACGGTGCTTGAACTCGATCATCGCCTGCACATGACGGACGATCGACTGGCGCGCCAGGTCGATGTACTTGTCGGGGTGCACCTCGCGCAGATCCTCGGCGCCCTCGACGCTGAAGCCCACGGGGATGTACCCGACGAGCGGATCGTGCGCCGACGTCTGGTCGGTGACGATATCGGGGAGGAAGTCGCGCTCGAGCAGCGCCGGCAGCACCTCGGCGGCGTTGCCGAGCAGGCCGATCGAGACGGCCTCGCCGTTGGCTCTGGCCTCCTCGACACGGGCGATCGCCTCGTCGATGTCGTCGTAGCGCTCATCGCAGTAGCGCTCGCGGATACGGCGGTCGATGTGGTCGGCGTCGATCTCGACGCAGAGCGCCACGCCGCCGTTGAGCGTCACGGCCAGCGGCTGCGCGCCGCCCATGCCGCCGAGGCCGGCGGTCAGCACGACGCGGCCCGTGAGCGACCCGCCGAAGCGCTGCTCGGCGATCGCGGCGAACGTCTCGTACGTGCCCTGCACGATGCCCTGCGAGCCGATGTAGATCCACGAGCCGGCCGTCATCTGGCCGTACATCGTCAGCCCCATCGCCTCGAGCCGTCGGAACTCCTCCCACGTGCCCCATTCGGGCACGAGGAGCGAGTTGGCGAGGAGCACGCGCGGCGCGAGCCGGTGCGTCGGGAAGACGCCGACGACGCGGCCGGACTGCACCAGCATCGTCTCCTCATCTCCGAGGCGCTTGAGCGTCTCCACGATCCGGTGGAAGTCCTCCCACGAGCGCGCGGCCTTGCCGGTGCCGCCGTAGACGACCAGCTTCTCCGGCGCCTCGGCGACGTCCGGGTCGAGGTTGTTCATCAGCATGCGGAGCGCGGCCTCCTGCAGCCATCCCCTGCAGGTGAGTTCCGTGCCGCGCGGTGCGCGTACGACTGGGGGTGCTTCCGACATGCCGACTCCTTCAGGCGGTAGACGGGACAGACATCTGCCCGTATGGGAGCAGCCTACCGTGCGCATCCGAACACGCGGCAGATCGTCGCGCCGCAAAGCGGCCTCTGGCTATACTCCCGTTCCACGCGGATGTAGCTCAGTTGGCTAGAGCGTCGCCTTGCCATGGCGAAGGTCGTGGGTTCGAGCCCCATCATCCGCTCTCG
>CAZPQP010000245.1:0-2718 GCA_964588635.1 uncultured Bifidobacterium sp. | reverse complement strand
CTCGTCGCCGAGGAGCAGCTCGACCTCGTCGTCTTCCTGCGCGACCCGCTGACCGCGCACCCGCACGACCCCGACATCCAGGCGCTGATGAAGGTCTGCGACGTGCACAACATCCCGCTCGCGACCAATCCGGCGACGGCGGAGCTGTGCATGGCCGCGTTCGCCTACGCCGATGGCGGCACCGCGCCCCTCGCCGGCGCGTGGCAGACATGACCGCGCGTCGCCGGGGCCCCGTTCCCTCCGGTCGGCTCGGCGGTCTGCAACGACCGCTCACGTGCGCAGCGACCGCTGCGTGTCAGCGGCTGCGCCGCTAGCCGCGCAGCGCCAGCAGCCGATCGGCGACCAGCGCCACCTGCTCCGCGGCGATGTGCCCGGCGACCATCGCCGTCTGGTCGTTGGGCAGGTCCTTGGTCGGCATCAGGCAGACCACGTCCGCACCGACGACGTCGAGCCCGCGCAGCGAGCGCAGCAGCAGGTTCGCCTCGTCGATCGTGAAGCCGCCCTCGCCCACCTCGAGGTTCGAGACGGCGGGCGCGATCGAGGGGTCGAGGCAGTCGAGGTCGAACGTGATGTAGACCGGGCCGTCGCCGGCACGCGCCACGGCCTCGTCGATCATCGTCTGCAGGCCCATGGCCCGGCACTCGGCCATCGTGCGCACGGCGTACCCGAGGTCGTAGCTGGTCTTGAGCCACGTCGTGGTGCGAGGCGCGCCGCGCATGCCGATCTGCGTGCTGCGCGTCGGGTCGATGCAGCCGCTCTCGACGAGATAGGCCGCCCAGTGCGCGGCGGACCGCTTGGCCCCGAGCCAATGCGGCAGCTGCGCGTAGGAGTCCACATGGGCGTCGAAGTGGATCAGCGCCACCGGCTGGTCGTGCGTCACCCGCGAGCCCGGGCCGGCGAGACCGAGCAGCACGCCACCGGTGATCGCGTGATCGCCGCCGATCGAGACGAGCCGCGTACCGGCATCGGCGGCGGCGCGAGCGCAGGCCGCGATGCGATCGATGCAGGCCTCGTTGTCCATCGCCTCCGGCAGCGGCACGTCGCCGAGGTCGCTGACGCGCACGTCCTCGAAGGCGTGGATGCCGAAGGCCGCGTGCGGCCGGCGGTTGTGCGAGCTGACGCCGCGCACGGCGCGCGGTCCGAGGTGCTGGTCGCGCTCGGTCGAGCCGTTGCCGGCGGAGTGCGGGATGCCGAGCACGCCGATGTCGCAGTTGGCGGGATCCTCGTCGTGCGGGGCACGGAAGAACGTGGGGACGCCCCACCAGTAGAGCGTCTCGAGCTGCTCGCGGATGCCGTCGTCGGCCATGTCCGTCTCCTCTCCTCACGGGCATCGTAGTCGCGGCCGAACTGCGATCCGTCAGCCGTCATATCCTTTACGCTTGCCGCGTAATCAGTCTGACGCCTGCGACGACTCCACGGTGACCATCGCATCGTCAAGGAGACCACCGCTGAGCCATCCTCACGAGATCGTCAACGACCCGCAGCTGCTGGCACATGCCGCGCAGGGCGACGGCGATGCGCTCGCCCTGCTCGGACTCGCGTCGCTCCAGCTCGGCGACCGGCAGACCGCCCACGGGCGCTTCGAGGCCTGCATCGCCGTACCCCATCCGACCGGCCTGCACGGCTTCGCGGCGCTGCTCGAGGCGCACGATCCGGATCAGAGCTGGGTGCTCATGGAGCAGGCCCTGGCCGAGGGCGCGATCCCCGCGCTGACGCGCCTCGCGCGCATTGCCCGTCTGCGCCACGCCCACGGCTTCGCCAGCGACCTCATGCTCCGCGCGGCCCAGCTCGGCGATGCCGACGCGATGTACGACGTGGCGCACGAGGCGACGGACGCCGGGGACGACGAGACCTCGCGTCGCTGGTACGCCGCGGCCGTGGAGCGCGAGGCCGGCATGGAGTGGCCGATCCAGCGCGGCGTCGGCTACTACCTGCTGTAGCGCCTCAGGGCTGCCACGACGGCTGCACCGTCAGGTTGTAGGCGCGCTTGAGGAACACGCGCAGCGCGCCGTTCCCGGCTGGCATCGTCTTGTAGACGGGCGCGCCGGTGATGACCCCCGTGCTGAGCAGCAGGGTGCGACCATCGGCGGACACGGCGATCGGCGCAGCGTCGTACAGCGCCGTGCCGTTGCCGTCACGCAGGCGCGTGATCCGCCCCGTCGTGGCGTTGATGCGCGCCGGCATCGACACATCCTCGCCGCCGATGCCGCCGTACAGCACCTTCCCGTCAGGCGACCACAGCGTCGCGAACGGGCCGTAGATCATGCCGACGCTCCGGTAGCGCGTCAGCTGCCTCGGCGTGCCCGGACCGTTCGGATCGATCGTCCACAGCTGCGCGTGCTGCAGTCGCATGCCGTGCCAGCGCACGTTCGTGTACCGCTGGAAGGCGATCCTCGTCGGGCCCCACAGCGGGTTCGCACCCGTGCCGAGCGTGGCGATCGTGGCGCCGTCGAGCCCGACGATCCGCATCGTGCAGTCACCGTAGAGGCTGCCGAATCGCTGGCTGGCGTAGACGAGCCGATCCGCCGTCGGGGCCCACGAGAAGCCACCCAGGTCATGCCCCTTGGGCGCCAGCACGACGGTGACCGCCCCCGTCGCCGCATCGACGATGTCCAGTCCGGCGCCGGTGATGTAGCCCTCGGCCGTCGCCGACTCGGTCGGCATCGTCAGGTGCGCCGAGTCGGGCGCCCACTGGATGCCCTGGCCGATCGAGGTGCC
>CAZPQP010000244.1:0-2753 GCA_964588635.1 uncultured Bifidobacterium sp. | reverse complement strand
CGCTGCTTCTTGAAGACCTCGATCAGCGCCTGGTCGTGCGTCTTGGCCGGGTCCTTCTCGAGGGTGAAGTCGATGAAGAGGTTCGGCTCGCCCGTCTCGGGATCGCGGAAGAGATTGCGGATGCCCTCGTCGGTGTGCGTGTCGATCATCTCGCCCGTCGTCGCGTCGACCTCGGGGAGGGCGCGCAGCAGCGTGGTGACCGGCAGCTTGCGCTTGCGGTCGATGCGCGCGAAGACCTGGCCCTTCTTGTCGATCTCGAGCTCGAGCCACGAGCCGCGCTGCGGCATCAGGTTCGCGGTGAAGACCTGCTTCGCCGGATCCTTCGGCTCCATGATGTACGCGCCCGGGGAGCGGACCAGCTGCGTCACGACGACGCGCTCGGTGCCGTTGATGATGAACGTGCCCGCGTCCGTCATCTGGGGGAAGTTGCCCATGAAGACCCGCTGCTCGCGGATCTCGCCCGTCTCCTTGTTCACGAACGCCACGGTCATGAACAGGCCGGACTCATAGCTCTTGTCGGTCTCGCGGCACTCGCGCTCCGACACCGCCGGCGGCTCGAAGACGTGGTCGCCGAACTCGACGGCGAGGGTGCCGGTGTAGTCCTCGATCGGCGAGATGTCGTTGATCACCTCGCGGATGCCGGTCTCCATGAACTGCTTGAACGACGCCCGCTGGATGTCGATCAGGTTCGGGACCTCGAGGATGCGCGCGGCCGGCGTCTGCTCGAGGTGGGAGAAGTTGCGGCGCTGGCGCTTCGGGCGGGGCTTGGCAGAGGCCACTGGCGCTCCTATGGAAGAGAGGTGGGCGTAGGCGCACGACGACACGGGCATGTACGTCGGCGCGAAGGCGCACGGTACCACAAATCCGCTCAGCCGTGCAGCACCCCTACCGGGGCGGGGCCTTCGGACGGAGGGAACGTACCGCCGTCTGGGGGCCGCGTCCACCGAAATGCCGACATCGCTCCAGAAAGGTGTAGTATCCGCGCATGCTCACCGTCCCCGAGGCAGCCGCCCGCTCCGGCCGGGGCGCGGAGACGATCCGCCGCTGGATCCGCGCCGGACGCCTGCAGGCGCACCGCGCCGACGGGCGCCTGCTCGTGCACGCCGAGGATCTCGACGCCCTGATCGCCCGCCCCGCCCACGATCTGCCGGCCGGCTGGGGCCGAACGACCTGGGGCACGCGGCAGCCGGATTGGGTGGCCGAGCTGCGGCGGGCGCGCGGCGGCAGGCGGCTGCAGGGCTAGTGCTCGTCGTCGATCCCACCGTCGTGCTGCCGATGCTGGCCGCCCAGCCCGCCTGGACGAGCGCGGGCTCCGACGACCTCGTCGCCCCTCCCCTGCTCTGGTCCGAGTGTCGCTCGCTGCTGCACGATCTCGCCCGGCGCGGCGTGATCCCGACCGGCGAGGCGCGCCGCATGCGCCGCGCCCTCGACCGCGCCCCGATCACCGAGCTCGGTCATCCCCAGCTCGGCGAGGAGACGTGGCGCATGGCCGACCTGATGAACCATCCGCGCACCGAGGCCGCCGAGTACGTGGCGCTGGCCCGCCTCGTCGGCGCGCCGCTCGCCACGCTCGACCGCGATCTCGCCGAGCGCGCCGCAGCCGCGTGCCGCGTCGAGGTGCCGTCCTAGGGAGGACATGACAACCGCGCGGATGTGGTGTCCTCCCCCA
Organism: uncultured Bifidobacterium sp.; assembly: GCA_964588635.1. GTDB lineage: Bacteria > Actinomycetota > Thermoleophilia > Gaiellales > F1-60-MAGs149 > F1-60-MAGs149. The sequence goes on along the minus strand of CAZPQP010000244.1, from coordinate 1,084 downwards.
CCACGCGCGATCAGCGACGAGATCCTGTGCGAGGGAGGACACCACATCCGCGCGGTTGTCATGTCCTCCCTGGATCACGAGCCGCCCCGGATCGCGCCGTCCGGTGCTGCCCGTTTTCCGCAGCGAGTCTGCGGCAGCGTGACGATCCTGCCTCCCGACGCCGACCTACCCTCGGCACATGAACAACGCCGTGCTCGTCGCCATCATCGTCATCATCCTGCTGCTCCTGCTCGCGGCAGGCTCCATCCGCGTCGTCAACGAGTACGAGCGCGGGATCCGCTTCCGCCTCGGCAAGGTGCGCCAGAGGCCGTTCGAGCCCGGCCTGATGATCAAGTTCCCGATCATCGACCGGCTCGTGAAGGTGTCGCTGCGCATCGTCACAATGCCCATCCAGAGCCAGGGGATCATCACCCACGACAACGTCTCGGTCGATATCGCCGCGGTCGCGTACTACCGGATCGTGGATCCGCTCAAGTCCGTCATCGCCATCGAGAGCGTGGAGGCGGCGATCAACCAGATCGCGCAGACGACGCTGCGCAACGTCGTCGGCCAGCACACGCTCGACGAGACGCTCGCCGAGACCGACCGCATCAACGCGGACATCGCGAAGATCCTCGATCGCGTGACGGAGGAATGGGGCGTCGAGGTGACGCTCGTGGAGCTCAAGGACATCCAGCTGCCCGAGACGATGAAGCGCGCGATGGCGCGGCAGGCTGAGGCCGAGCGCGAGAAGCGCGCCAAGATCATCGCCGCCGAGGGCGAGGCACTGGCCGCCGGCGAGCTCGCGCACGCAGCCGATGTGATGGCCGCGCACCCGCTGGCGCTGCAGCTGCGCAACCTCCAGACGCTGGTGGAGATCTCGGTCGACAAGAACTCGACGGTCATCTTCCCGTCGCCGCTGATGACGACGATCGAGGAGATCGGGGGCTTCCTCGCGCGCGAGACGAAGTCCGCCGACGGGCTGAACGGCATCATCGAGGCTTTGACGACGGGAAGGCCCTGAGGTGGCTCGGTCCGAAAGGACCGATTCACCTCACGGCCATCCCGTCGCCTAGGTTGATGAAGCCCGCGAGCAGTGGCATTG
>CAZPQP010000243.1:0-2756 GCA_964588635.1 uncultured Bifidobacterium sp. | reverse complement strand
ACGGTGCGCGCCATGTCGGCGAGCAGGTTCGGGTTGCGGTACGAGACGCACGTGACCATCGCGCCGATCTCCACGCGGCTCGTGGCCTCGGCCAGCGCGGCGAGCGAGGTCCAGCACTCGAAGTGCAGCCCGTCGAGATCGCTCTCAACGGGGAAGAAATGGTCGTCGTTGTAGACGGCGTCGGCACCGAGCGCCTCGGCCTCGATCCACGACGCGCGCATGCGCTCGAACGTGCCGTCCTGGGGGCTGGCCTCGTAGCCGATGCGGATGGGTCGGGTCATGCGAACAGGTCCTTGTCACGATCGATGATGCCACCGGCTGCGCCCTCGTCGCCGGCCTCGAGCACGACACCGCGGATGAGGACCGCCGGCACGCCGCCGCTCGGGCCGAGGGCGAGCTCGGCCGTGCTCGCCAGCTGGTCGGCCATGTGCACCTGGGTCGAGTGGAACTCGCGGCCGACGTCGTCGGGGCGTCCGGCGTGCTCCACGACCGTGGCGAAGCCCGCCGCGCCGATCGCGACGCCGACGGTGCCGCGCCGGAACGGGCGGCCGATCGAGTCGCTGATCACGATCGCGACGTCGGTGCTCGTCGCGGCTCGGATGGCCTCGCGCAGGCCACGCGCCGAGGCGTCGGGATCGACCGGCAGGAGCGTCACGTGGTCGGGCGCGTCCTGGTTGGAGCGGTCCACACCGGCCGAGCCGAGCACGTGGCCCTGTGCCGTGCGGCCGATGATGAACGCACCGCGGCTGCGCACGACCTCGGCGGACTCGCGCAGGATCACCTCGACGACACGCGGGTCGCCGCCGTCGGCCGCGCGCTCGAGCGCCTCCGGCGACGGCTCGACGCCGGCGAGATCGACGATGCGCCCCTCGGCCTTGGAGACGGGCTTCTGCGCGACGACGAGCACGTCGCCGTCGACCAGCGTCTCGCCGGCGTCGGCGATGGCGCCGAGCAGCAGCGCGGCGAGGTCGTCGCCCGGACGGATGCGCGCGGCCAGCGGGATCGGGACGACGTGGATCACTGGAGCACCGCCGCGGCGAGGCCGGTGCGCACGGCCGGGTCCTGCATCAGCGTCGGCACGATGATCGCGCGCATGGCGAGCGCGTCGAGGTCGGGCGCCAGCGCGGCGTCCTCGGGGTCGAGCACGTACGTGCCGGCAAGCGGCTGCAGGTAGCGCGCCACGCCGATCGCGTCGGGCCGGTGCCCCATCGAGTCGAGCATCCCGACCAGCGGTCCCTTGACCGCCTTGCCGCCGATCACCGGCGAGACCGCCACGGTGTCGTCGCGACGCGCGGCCACGGCGTCGCGGATGCCCGCCACGCCGAGGATGGGGTCGAGCGAGACGAACGGGTTCGACGGCGCCAGCACGATGCGGTCGGCCTCGGCGATCGCCTCGAGCACGCCGGGCGCAGGCGTGGCGGCCTCGATGCCCTCGAAGCGCACGCCGGCCACCGCATCGGCTGCGCGGCGGCGCACCAGCCACTCCTGGAACGGCAGCTCGGCGTCGTCGGTGGCGATCCACGTGCGCAGGCGGTCGTCGGTCGCGGGCAGGAGGCGCGTCGTGCAGCCCCAGCGGTCGGCAACGTCGGCGGTGATCGACGACAGCTGCTCGCCCGCCCGCAGGCGGCGGGTGCGGGCGACATGCAGCGCGAGGTCCTTGTCGCCGAGGATGAACCAGTCGTCCTCGCCGAGCTCGATCGCGGTCTCCATCAGGGTGCGCGTGTCGCCCGCGACGCCCCAGCCGTTGACCGGGTCGATGCGGCCCGTCAGCGTGTAGAGGACCGTGTCGAGGTCGGGCGAGATCGACAGGCCCCAGTGCTCGCAGTCGTCGCCGACGTTGCCGATCACCGTCAGCTCGCCCGGTGCGAGCGCCTCGTGCAGCGTGAGCGCCATGCGCGCACCACCCACCCCACCGGCGATCAGCGCTACCCGCATGCGGTCTCGAATTCCTCGAGATCGGCGGGCGTGTCCAGATCGCGGGCGAGACCCGGGCGCACGACCGGCGTGCCGCCGTGACGCGCCGCGGAGCCGTCGCCGTACGCGGGCGTGAAGGCGCTCGGCGGACAGGCGGCGATGGCGTTGGTGCGGCCGTCCGGCGACGGCGCGATGGCGAGCGGGTGCGCGGCGGCCAGCAGCGCCTCGATGTCCTCGGTCTCGACGTACGGCAGGTCGGCGGCGATGACCACCACCGTCTCGGCATCGGGATAGGCGGCGAGACCGCGCCGCACGCTGCCGGTCAGATCCTCGCCGCCGTCGTCGACGACGACGGTGCCGAGCTCGCGCGCCGCGATGTACGCCATCGGATCCGACGAGACGATCGCGACCTCGAGCCCGGCGCCCTGGCAGGCGTCCACCACGCGCGTCAGCAGCTGGAGCGCGAGCGCATGCCGCTGCTCGGCATCGAGCACCTCCCCGAGACGCGACTTGGCGTCGTCGAGTGACTTGAGCGGAACCAGGGCTATCATCCAGCGGCAGTCTACGTCCGCCCCGCGCGGGGGACGCGAAGGGAGTTCCGTGATCCGGATCGGCTACAAGGCGTCGAGCGAGCAGTTCGCCCCGCGGGAGCTCCTCGAGTTCGCGGTCCACGCCGACGCGAAGGGCTGGGACACGATCGCGATCTCCGACCACTTCCAGCCGTTCCGGCACACCGGCGGCCACTCGCCGTTCTCGTTCGCGTGGATGGGCGCCCTCGTCGAGCGCACCTGCCACGCCGCGATCGGCACCAGCGTGATCACCCCGACCTTCCGCCACCACCC
>CAZPQP010000242.1:0-2758 GCA_964588635.1 uncultured Bifidobacterium sp. | reverse complement strand
CGTTGACCGCGGGCATCTCGACGGCCGCCGCGTCCGGTGCGCGCAACGCAGCCACGAGACCGCAGATCGTCAGGGCCGCCACCAGTGCGAGCAGCGCGACACGGGACGACACGCGCCGATGCGTCGGTGCGGACGGGACAGCAGACAGAGACGAGCAGATCGTGGACATGCGGCCACGATATGGCGGTTGGGAAGCCGGTTGGGCGCCGTGTAGAGGTACCCGTATCGCAACGACGGCTGCTGTAGAGCTACCCGTATCGCAGCGTGACCTAGACTGGATCCGATGCTCCGCGTGCTGCTCCTCGAAGACGAAGCCCTGCTGCGGACCACGCTGGCGGCGATGCTGCCCGATGAGACGATGACCGTCGTCGGCGCGTTCGGCGATGCCAAGAGCACGGTCGCCGCCGCGGCCACCACGCCCTTCGACGTGCTGGTCACCGATCTCGACCTGCTGCAGGGACCCGGACCGAACGGCGTCGTTGTCGCGAACGTCGTGCGTCGCGCCAACCCCGAGGTCGGCGTCGTGCTCCTCACCTCGTACGCCGACCCGCGCCTGGTCGGCGCGAAGCTGAGCCAGGTCCCCGAACGCACCGAGTACGTGCGCAAACAGGACGTAACGGACATCGAGGCGCTCCGTATGGCGATCCGCCGCTCCGTTCTCGGCCCCGCCGACCGCGGCACCCAGATACCGGCAGTCGGGCTCACCGACACGCAGGTCGAGACGATGCGACTCGTCGCCCAGGGTCTCAGCAACGCCGAGATCGCGCGGCAGCGCGTGGTGACAGAGCGCGCCGTCGAGATGTCCCTCTACCGGATCGCACGCAATCTCGGGTATTCGGGGGACGCCACGCAGAACACACGCGCGCTGATCATCCGTGCGTACTACGAGATGACGCACAGCAGCCATGCCCACAGCACGGCCAAGGCCTAGTACGCGCGAACTGCTCGGCGGACGCTGGGCCGTCTCGTTGCGCGGCTGGCTGATCTTGTCTGCGCTCCTCTTGATCGGCGGTCCACTCGGCGTCCTGTCGCAGCTCGAGATGCCGCCACGCGCCGTCGTGACGCTGACGCTCGCCAGCTGGCTCGTGATCAGCGTGCTGTACCTCGCCGCAGACCTGACCGTCTTCCGCCAGCGCCGCACCCGGCCCGTGCCTGTCGCCTGGCTGATCGTCCTCGGCGCGTCGGCCGGCTTGGCGCGCGGAGCGATCGCCCTCGCCGTGCCCGAGAGCCGAGAGGTGCTCGGCGAGGGCTGGTCGGGCGTCGCGACCGCCGCCGCGTACTTCGTCCCGTCCACGGTGCTGATGACCGGACTGATCACGTATCTGATCGCCATCACCGACTGGTACGCCACCGAACGCGAGCGGCTGCTGCGCTTCGAGATCGATGCCGAGGCCGCGCGCCTGCGCGCCGTCGGCGCCCTCAACGCCGCGCGCGCCGTCATCACCACCCGTATCCAGAACTCCCTCGAGGAGCAGCTCAGCGCGCTCGAACGCGCCGCCAACGTCGACAGCCCCGACACACAGCTCTCCGACACCCTGCTCGACGCCGCCGCCGGGTACGTCCGGCCCGAGAGCCACCGGCTCTGGCAGGAGCGTGACGGCGTGCCACGCCACAGCAGCCTCGGCGACCTCGAACGCGCGAGTCTCGCCGCGCCCCTGCCGATCGTCCTCCCGTACGTGCTGTGGGCCGTCGTCGTCGTCCCGGCGGCCGCAGTGCATTTGGGCGGCGCAACCCGGATCGCCGGCGCGCTCGCCGTGTTGGCCGCGATGGCCGTGCTCTACCCGCTCGGCAGCGCCGCCATCCGTCGCTACGCGCCCGCGCCGCAGTACCTCCGCGCGCGCCTGCTCTCCCTCGCGGTCATGATCCCCGCTGCGCTGGTCGGACCCACGGTTGCAGCGGCCCTGGACGCGGAAGCGACGTCGACGCTCGAGCGGGTCGTGCCCGTCGCCGTCATCGTCGCCCTGACGATCGCCGTCAGCTGGGCGCAGGCCGCTCTGCGCCTCGCGGACTCCCGACTCCACACGCTCCGCAATCACGCCGAGGAGGCCGAGTTCGAACGCCTCGCCCTCGAGGCCGCGACCGAGCAGATGCAGCGCGAACTCGCGCTCTACCTCCACGGCACCGTGCAGGCGGGCCTGGTCGCCGCGGCCTACTCCCTGCAAGACGCGGCCCAGCGCGGCGACGAGGTGGCACTCGAGCGCGCGATCGCCGACGCACGCGCAACCGCCGCCCAGGTGAGCGCGCATCCGTCGAAGCTCGTCAGCGCCGACCTCGCCGCCAAGCGCGCGGAGATCGACGACACGTGGCTTGGCATGCTGGCGCTCCGCTGGAGCATGCCGACCGCCGACCTCGACGCCACCCTCGTCGAGCGCATCGGCAATGTGGTGCAGGAATGCCTCGCCAACGCCTCGATCCACGGCGCCGCGACCGAGGCCACCGTGCGCATCGCCCCGGACGTCGAGCACATCATCCTCGAGGTCATCGACAACGGGCTTGGTCCCGGCGACGGCAAGCCCGGCCTCGGCAGCGCCGTTCTCAACGAGGCCACGCACGGCCAGTGGACGATCGCGGCGGTGCCGACCGGCGGCGCGCAGGTGCGCGCCATCCTCCCACGCTGATCAGCCGAGGAAGTCGAGCTGCACGGGGCTCGGGAGCAGGCCGGCCTCGGCGCCACGCTCGAGCAATGCGGCGACCGCCTTGCGACCGCGCTCGCCGTAGTCGAGCGTGAGGTCGTTCACGTACATGGCGACGAAGCGGT
>CAZPQP010000241.1:0-2784 GCA_964588635.1 uncultured Bifidobacterium sp. | reverse complement strand
CATCTCACGATGACGCTGATCGACGACGCGGGCGAGCCGGCGGCGGGCGCCTATCTGGTGCCGCTGCAGTTCACGAGCGACGCGCCAGGCGTGCAGGGCGACGCGTACTGGCTGGTGCTCGGGGACGGCATCGACGACGCGGATCTCGATCCGGCGGTCGAGGAGGCGCGGCGCCTGTTCGAACCCGCGCCATGCCTCGGCGACCTCGACGCGAGCGGCCAGATCGACAACGGCGACGTGGCGCTGGCGCTGCTGGACTACGGCCCCTGCGCCGGATGCCCCAGCGATCTCGACGGAACCGGCGAAGTCGACTTCGGCGATGTGGCGCTGATCCTGCTCGGAACGGGTCCGTGTTGAGGCGCTGAGGGCCCGCGGAACGGCGGATCCGGCCGTGAATCGAGGATCCGCAGGGTTTTTCGTCCCTCGCGCGGCCGGGCGTGGCAAGTTGTGGCATGGCCCGGACCCCCGCCATCGCCAGCCTGCTGCTCGCCGCCAACGCCCTCGCGCAGAGCGCGGCGTTCGTGAACTGGGAGTCGCCCCAGACGCACCCGGTCGACGTCACGCCGAACGGCCAGATGCTGGTCGCGGTGAACACGCCGGACGCGCGCCTGGAGGTGTTCGACCTGGTCGACGGCGTGCCGAGCGCGCGCGGCTCGGTGCCGGTCGGTCTCGACCCCGTGTCGGTGCGCGTGCGTGGCAACGGCGAGGCGTGGGTGGTGAACCAGATCAGCGACTCGCTGAGCGTGGTCGACCTGGCGACGCTGCGCGTGACGAGGACCATCGCGATCGGCGACGAGCCGGCCGACCTCGTCTTCGCGGGCTCGCCGCAGAAGGCCTTCGTCACGCTGAACATCGCCGAGAAGGTCGCGGTGGTCGACGCAACGACGCCGGGCACGGTGACCCCCGTCACGATCGCCGGCAGCGCGCCGCGCTCGCTCGCCGCGAGCCCGGACGGCTCGAAGGTGTATGTGGCCATCTTCGAGAGCGGCAACCACAGTTCGGTGGTTCCGCGCGCCACGGTCAGCCGCACGACTTCGCCCTACGGCGGCCAGAACCCGCCGCCGAACGCCGGCACCGCCTTCAGTCCGCCGATCGTGGCCGGGCTCGACGCGCCGCCCGCGGTGGCGCAGATCGTGAAGAAGAACGCGCTCAACCGCTGGCTCGACGGAAACGGCCGCGACTGGACGAGCCTGGTGACCTGGGACGTGCACGACCACGACATCGCGGTGATCAACGCCTCGAGCAACGCGGTGTCGTACCTCAACGGCCTCATGACGATCGTGGCGGGACTCGGCGTGACGCCGGGCGGCGACCTGCTCGCGGTCGGTCTCGATTCGCGCAACGAGGTGCGCTTCCAGCAGAACATCAAGAGCGTGTTCGCCCGTTGCGTCGGCGTGCGCGTGACCGGCGGAACCACCGCGGGCGCCGCGTTCGACCTGAACCCGCACCTGAACTACGCGCAGACGACCACTTCCGAAGCGAACCGCGCGCAGTCGATCGGCGACCCGCGCGGCGTGGCCTTCAGTCCGGCGGGCACGGTGGCGTATGTGGCAGGCCTGGGCAGCAACAGCGTGATCGCGCTGAACCCGAACAACGGCGCGCGCCTGGCCACCATCCCGGTGGGTGAAGGCCCGACCGGCCTTGTGATGCATCCGGCCGGACCGTACCTGTATGCGCTGAACCGCTTCGAGGGCTCGCTGTCGACGATCGCCACGGGCACCCACACCGAGATCGCGCGCGTGCCGCCGCACGACCCGACGCCGAGCACGCTGAAGGCCGGACGCCGCCTCCTGCACGACACGCACGCGACCGCGGGCCTGGGCCAGCTGAGCTGCGCCACCTGCCATGTCGACGGACGCAGCGACCGCATCGCGTGGGATCTCGGCAATCCGCAGGGCAGCGTGAAGCTGTTCGACCAGACCTGCCAGGTGCCGGGGTGCGTCTCGTGGCATCCGATGAAGGGGCCGCTCACCACGCAGACGCTCGTGGGCATCATCGGCACCGAGCCCTTCCACTGGCGAGGCGAGAAGGTGAACCTCTCGGAGTTCAACGAGGCGTACGTGGAACTGCAGGGCCGCGACACGCAGATCACGAACGCCGAGATGGCGAGCCTGCAGGACTACGTGGCGAGCCTGACCTTCGGCCCGAACCCCAATCGCAACCTCGACAACTCGCTCAAGACCTCTGTGCCGATCGTCGGCGGCGCGGCCGTGGGCAACGGCGGCACCGGCGACGCCTCGGCGGCACAGGCCGTGTTCAACACCGCGGCCATCTTCGGCGCGCCCCCCGGCCTCACCTGCCTCAACTGCCACGCGGGCACCGCGGGCACGAACCGTCGCATCGACATTCCGGCCCCCGGCGACCAGCAGAACCGCAAGAACGCGCCGCTGCGCGACCTCTACCGCAAGATCGGCGCGAACCGGGCGAGCACCACGGCCAACCGCGGCTTCGGGTTCGATCACGCGGGCGAGGAGGCCACGATCCAGGACGTCCTCGCGGTCGGCTTCCGCTGGCCCGCGGGCGCCACGGGCCTGCAGCAGCGCCGCGACATGGAGGCGCTCATGCTGAGCTTCGGCACCGACACGCATGCAGGCGCAGGCCAGCAGGTGACCGTGGCCAACGGCGGCACCGGCGACAACACCACGCTGCTGAACCAGCTCGTGAGCATCGCGGCGGCGCAGCCGACCCAGGTGGCGCTGATCGCCAAGGGCGTGCGCAACGGGCAGCCGCGCGGCTGGCTGCTGCAGGGCGGCTCGTGGACGGCCGACCGCTCCGGCGAGACCG
>CAZPQP010000240.1:0-2793 GCA_964588635.1 uncultured Bifidobacterium sp. | reverse complement strand
GCATCTCGGGGACGAACCAGTCGCCGCGCTCGAAGCGGGCGCCGACCTCCTCGAGGCTCGGGATCAGGGCGTCGAAGAGCAGCGTCTCCGGCTCCATCCCCATCTCGAGGCCCTCGTTGGTCAGCTCGATCACGGCGGGGCCGTTGCCGACCATCGTCTCGTCGTAGAGCTTCTGCAGGATTTCTTCGCTGGTCATGCCGCACCCTCCTCAAGGTGTTGGTGGCTGATTCGTGCTTCGAGCTCGGCCGCGCTGCGGACGAGCAGTTCGCCGATCTGGGAGTATCGGTCGGGGGTGATCCGCATGCTGGGGCCGGCGATCGCGATGCCGGCGATGACGCGGCGGTCGGCGCCGCGGATGGGCGCGCCGATGGCGATCAGCCCGGGCTCGATCTCCTCGACGGAGATGCCGTAGCCGCGCTGGCGCGTGGCCTCCAGGTCGCGGACGAGGTCCGCGCGGATGGTCAGGGTCTTGGGGGTCAGCTGCTCGAGGGCGCCGCTGGGGAGGGCCATCGCGCCGAAGGCGAGCATCGCCTTGCCGACCGCGGACGCGTGGTACGGGACGGTGCGGCCCATCCAGTTCGTCGAGCCGAGGATGTACGCGCCCTCGGCCTGGCCGATCTGCTCGATGCCCCGCGAGGTCGGGATCGACAGCGTCGTGGTCTCGCCGGTCACCGACGCGACGCTGTCGAGGATGTCCTGCGAGAGCTCCGGCAGCTGCGGGTCGAGGCGCGCGCGGCGCACGTAGGCGTCGATCGCGGGTCCGGCCTGCAGGCTGCCGTCGTCCGGGTCGCGCTGCAGGAGGCCGTGGCGCTCGAGCGCGCCGACGAGGCGCGACGTGGTGCTCTTCGGCAGGTTGACGGCGTCGCTCAATGCACCCACGGTCATCTTCCCCTCGCCCTCGAGGACGTAGGTGAGGATCGTGGCGGCGCGGTCGATCGCCTGGGTGCCGGTGGGTGCGGTGAGTGCTTCCATTATGTGGAACTTGCGTTTCGGATGGTGAGTGTAGGAGAATCCCCCCACGCGCGTCAAGACGATCGCGCATCCCGCTGGAGGACCCCTGATGTTCGTCAACAAGCAACCGCGGTACGAGATCCTCTCCGAGGACGCGCTCGCCACCCTCGACAAGGGCTGGAAGCGCCTCGTCTCCGAGATCGGCATCGAGTTCGCGAGCCCCTGGGCGACCGAGCTGCTCGCCGCCGCTGGTCAGAAGGTCGACGGCATCAACGTCAAGTTCGACCCCGAGTGGGTGCTCGAGCAGGTTGCCAAGGCGCCCGCGCAGTTCGACGTGCACGCGCGCAATCCGGAGAACAGCGTCGTGATCGGCGGCGACAACATGGTCTTCGCCAGCGCCTACGGCCCGCCGTTCGCGCGCCGCGGCGCGAAGCGCAAGGAGGGCACGCTCGAGGACTACCGCGACTTCCTCAAGCTGTCGCAGTCGTTCTCGCTGCTCGACTCGGCCGGCAGCGTCGTCGTCGAGCCGAACGACGCGCCGCTCGACTCGCGCCACCTCGACATGCAGTTCGCGCTCGAGACGCTCACCGACAAGATCCATATGGGCAACGTGGTCCGTCCGTCCAACGCGGAGGACAGCCTCAACATGGCGGGCATCGTCTTCGGCGGTCGGGAGAAGCTCGAAGAGATGCCGGTGATGATCTCGCTGCTCAACTGCAACTCGCCGATGCACTGGGACTCGGGCATGCTCGACTCGATGCAGGTGTACGTGAAGGCGAACCAGCCGGTCCTGCTGACCCCGTTCCTGATCATGGGCGCGATGTCGCCGGTCTCGATCCCGGCCGCCCTCGCGCAGCTGATGGCGGAGGCCTTCACCGGCATCGCCCTCGCGCAGCTCGTCCGCCCGGGCTGCCCGGTGATCCTCGGGTCGTTCCTGACGAACGCCAACATGCAGTCGGGCTCGACGTGCATGGGCACGCCGGAGTCGGCGATCGGCCTCTTCGCGATCGGCCAGATCGCGCGCAAGTACAACCTGCCGTTCCGCTCGGGCGGCGCCTTCACCTCCAGCCAGTCCGTCGACGCGCAGGCCGGGTACGAGGCGCTGATGACGATGATGCCGACGTTCCTGGCCGGCACGAACTACGTCCTGCACTCGGGCGGCTGGCTCGAGAGCGGCCTCGTCTCGTCGTTCGAGAAGTTCATCGTCGACATGGAGATCCTGGGCATGCTCCAGGCGACCTTCACGCCGCTCGAGTTCAACGAGGAGTCGCTCGCCTACGACGCGCACGAGGAGGTGATGTCCTCCACGGACAGCCGCCACTTCCTCGGCACGGCGCACACGATGGCGCACTTCCGCGACTGCTTCTACCGACCGCTCCTGTCCTCCTCCGACGCCTTCGAGCGCTGGGAGAAGAACGGCTGCAAGGACGCCGCCGAGCGCGCGGGCGAGATCGCCGCGAAGAAGCTCGAGGAGTACGAGGAGCCGACGCTCGATCCCGCGATCCGCGAGGAGCTCGAGGAGTACGTCGTCCGCCGTCGCGCCGAGCTCGGCGACTAGCCCTTCCCTCTCCACCCGCGCGGGGCGACGGTGCCGCGCGGTTTCCCCCTCTCCTCGGAAGGCGGGTGTCTCGGCCAGACGGCCGGGGCACCCGCCTTCTGCGTCTCCCAGCAGACATTTCACGGATACTGCGCGGGTGACGCAGTCCCCGCACGTGCCGACCTCGATGCTCGCCGCGAGCGCGCGCCGTGCCGTCGACGCCGATTCGAAGTCGGCCGAGGCGTACCGCGCGATCAAGGACATGATCGTCTCGCTCGAGCTGCCGCCGGCCGCGCTGCTCGATG
>CAZPQP010000239.1:0-2868 GCA_964588635.1 uncultured Bifidobacterium sp. | reverse complement strand
TCGGCCTCGACCTCGGCAGCCACCTCGGCGACGACCTCGGCGGCCTCCTCCTCGGTGATCTCGGCGTCGATCTCGGCGGCGATCTCCTCGCCGACCTCGGTCTGCTCGGCCGGGGTGGCGACACCGCTCGCGCGCGGGCGCTCGAGCTCGTCACCGTCCACGGTCACGACGTCCTCGGGGCCGACCAGGCGCTCGTAGCGGCGGATCACGATGCCGTTGATCGACACGCGACCCTCCTTGAGCAGGCCCTTCATGGCGCGCTCGTCGTAGCCGCTCGCCTCGAGGAACTTGGCGATGTTGTCGGCGCCGGCGTACTCCTCGTCGCCCTCCATGGCGAACTCGGTCTCCGACTTGATGTCGATGCGCCAGCCGGTCAGCTTGGCGGCGAGGCGCGCGTTCTGCCCCTCGCGGCCGATCGCCAGCGACAGCTGGTCGTCCGGCACGATCACCGTGGCCTGCATGCTCTCGTCGTCCACGAGGACCTCGCGGACGCGGGCCGGGGCCAGCGCCTTGGCGATGAACCGGGCCGGCTCGTCGTTCCACGGGATGATGTCGATCTTCTCGCCGCGGAGCTCGCCGACGACCATGCGGACGCGCGAACCGCGCGGGCCGACGCAGGCGCCGACCGGATCGACGCCCTGGACCTTCGACTCGACCGCGATCTTGGCGCGATAGCCGGCCTCGCGGGCGACCTGGCGGATCTCGACGAGGCCGTCGCTGATCTCGGGCACCTCGAGGGTGAACATCTCGCGGATGAGCTCCTCGGAGCGGCGCGACAGGACGATCTGGGGCCCGCGCGTGCCGTTGCGGACCTCGATGATCACGGCCTTGATGCGCGCGCCGTGCTCGTAGCGCTCGCCGGGAACCTGCTCGGAGCCGGGCAGCAGCGCCTCGACCTTGCCGAGGTCCACGAGGCAGTAGCGGTTGTCGGCCTGCTGGACGATGCCGGTCACGACGTCGCCCACGCGATCCTGGTACTCCTCGTACATCATGTCGCGCTCGACCTCGCGGATCCGCTGCAGGATCACCTGCTTGGCGGTCTGCGCGGCGATCCGGCCGAAGTTCTTCGGCGTGGCGTCGTACGCGACGATGCCGTGCTGCGCCAGCTGATCCCACTCGATGATCGGCTCGGGCTCGTTGTCGATCGGATCGGGATCGCGATCGGCGCGGATGTAGAACGCCGGGCGCTCGCGGCGCGGGCGCTCCGGCTCGGCGACGGGGATCTCGCTCATCTCGGGGGGCAGTGGGTACTCGAGCAGGCCGAGCGCCTCGAGCTGATCGTCGTCGGCGTCGATCTGCATGACGCGGAAGTCGCCGGTGTCGCGATCGATCTCGACACGGGCGTGCTTGCCCTTCGACTCGGGGCTCTTGCGATACGCGGCGCCGAGCGCCTCCTCGAGGGCGACGAGCAGCACCTCGGCGTCGATCGACTTCTGCGCCTCGAGCTCGCGGACTGCTTCCAGGATTTCCTTGCTCATCGTGACTTCACCAGCTTCCACATGAGGGTTGACTTCTTGACGTCGGCGTAGGGCACCTCGAGGCGCCCGCTGCCGGTTTCGACCGTGACGGATTCGGGGCCGGCGGCCACGAGCACGCCCTCGAAGGACGTCTGGCCGTCGACCGGGACGCGCATGACGAAGGAGGCCTCACGGCCGACCATGCGCACGTAGTGCTCGGGGCGCGTGAGCGCGCGGTCGAGGCCGGGCGACGAGACCTCGAGCGCCCACTCCTCGCGCAGGGGCAGCAGGACCTTGGAGATGTCCTCGCAGACCCCCAGATCGACGCCGCCCTCGCGATCGATCATCACGCGGAGCTGCCCGTGCCCGGGGTCCGCGGTGACGTCCCACACGTAGATCTCCGGGCGCGCCTCGCCGATCAGCTGCACGACCTGCTCACGAGGATCCGCTGCTGCGCTCATCTGGCACCCCCTTTCGTCTGCGTTTTCCCAAAAAAAAGACGGGCTCTTGGCCCGTCTCGGCCGAGCGCATCACCTCCGCGCTCGTGTCGAACGCTACCAGACGTCAGCGGTTTCGGGCGTCGCTCAGGAGTCGTGGACGATCGTGACCGGACCGTCGTTGACGAGCGCGACCTGCATGTCGGCACCGAAGCGCCCGCCGGCCACCGTCACGCCGAGGCCCTTGAGCGTCTCGATGTACAGGCTCACCAGCGGCTCGGCCACGGCAGGATCGGCCGCCCACGTGAACGACGGACGATTGCCGCGGCGCGTGTCGGCCAGCAGGGTGAACTGCGAGATGATCAGCACCGAGCCCTCGATGTCGAGCACCGAGCGGTCGAAGCGCCCATCCTCGTCGCGGAAGATGCGCATCTCCGCCGTCTTCTCCGCGGCGCGCGTGACGGTCTTGGCGTCGTCGCCCTCGCCGATGCCGACCAGGGCCACGAGGCCGGGACCGATCGCCCCGACGACCTCCCCGCCGATCGAGACGGAGGCTTCGGTGACCCGCTGCAGGACGAGGCGCATGCCCAGAGGGTGCCAGATCGCCGCCGGCGACCGGTCGGTGGGCTACGCTCAGCGCGCACGTTCCACGGGAGCCCTGCCCGCGCAATCGGCGGTCTGGGCGGCTCGCGTTCGCAATCCGAAAAGACGCCGCCGAGGTCCGACGGCCGATCGCTGGAGGACCGCCGCGATGAGCGACACCCCGCTGTACGACGCCTATAGGAGCTTCCTCGCCGACGCCGGCACGCCGTTCACGGTGCCCGGCCACAAGCGCAATCCGGCGCTGATCGACGACTTCCTCGCGCTCGACGTCCCGCACTACACGGGCGTGGAGAACCGCCGTGTCTCCACCAGGCGCCTGGCGACGGCCGAGCGCATCGCCGGCGAGCTGTGGGGCGCCGACTGGTGCGGCT
>CAZPQP010000238.1:0-2879 GCA_964588635.1 uncultured Bifidobacterium sp. | reverse complement strand
GATGTCGGGGCGGCGCTGCTGCGGGTCGTTGACCGGCAGCGCCTCGAAGACGATCTCGCTCTTGGAGCCGGTCAGCTCGAGCACCAGCTCGGCCAGCTCGAGCAGCGTGAACTCGCCGGGGTTGCCGATGTTGACGGGCTCGTGCTCGGTGGAGAAGAGCAGCGCGAGGATGCCGGTCACGAGGTCATCCACGTAGCAGAAGGAACGCGTCTGGGCGCCCGTGCCGAACACCGTGATCGGCTTGTCCTCGAGCGCCTGGCGCACGAACGTGGGGATCGCACGGCCGTCGAATGCGCGCATGCGCGGGCCGTACGTGTTGAAGATGCGGACGATCGCCGTGTCGACGCCCTGCTGGCGGTGGTACGCCATCGTCATCGCCTCGGCGTAGCGCTTGGCCTCGTCGTAGACGCCGCGCGGGCCGATCGGGTTGACGTTGCCCCAGTACGACTCGGGCTGCGGGTGGATCAGCGGGTCGCCGTAGACCTCGCTCGTCGACGCCGTCAGGAAGCGCGCGCGCTTCGCCTTGGCGAGCCCGAGCGCGTTGTGCGTGCCGTAGGAGCCGACCTTCAGCGTCTGCAGCGGCAGGCGCAGGTAGTCGATCGGGCTGGCGGGCGAGGCGAAGTGGAGGACGTAGTCGACATCACCGGGGATGTCGATGTACTCCGTGACGTCGTGCTGGACGAACGTGAAGTTGTCGTCGCGCAGATGCGCGATGTTCGTGAGCGACCCCGTGTCGAGGTTGTCCAGGCACCAGACCTGGTGGCCCGCGCCCAGCAGACGCTCGCAGAGATGGGAGCCGAGGAACCCGGCTCCTCCGGTGACGACGGTGATCGGCATGGGGGAAGGGTACCCCTTACGGGGTCGCCGTGCCCTCAGTCTCGATCACGGGGCGCACGGGCCAGAAGACCGTGGACAGGATCGCGAGCAGCACGCCGACGATCAGGCCGAGCACGATCGCGACCAGCAGCGAGAACTGCTTGGAGGTCGGTGCGACCTTCGCGCCACGGGCCGGCGTGATCACGCTGCCGCCCTCGACGTTCTCGATGTAGTCCACCTGGGCCTGCAGATCGGGGAGCTGCTCCTGCAGCAGGGCCTCGGTGTTCGAGTCGTACTGCAGGATCCCGAGCAGCGGCGCCGACAGCGAGGCGCGCTCCGCGGCTCCGAGGTTGGCGGCGTTGAGCTTCTCGAGCTGGGCCTTGACGTCGTCTGCGTCGGCCGCGAGGGCGTCGATGCGGGCCTGCAGGCTGTCGCGCGCCGCGACGACGGCGTCCTTCTTGGCGTCGGTGTACGCGTTCGACTTGGCGACGACCTGCTCGGCCATCGAGTTGGCGGCGGCGGCGGATTGCGCGGGCGTGAACGGCCCCTGGACGGTGACCTGCGCGAGCGGCACCGCGATGCCCTTGACGCCGACGGCGGTGGAGATCAGCGCGACGGAGACGTGGCCCTTGAGCGCGCCCTGCGGCAGGCCGGCGGCCTGCTCGGCGACCTCCTGATACGGACGCTGCTTGGCGAGCGCCGTCGCGTACAGCGGATTCGACGACAGCGGGTTCGGCACGAGCGAGCCGTTCGGGCTGACGGGCTGGCCGAGGTAGACGGTCGCGGTGCCCTGCGTGAGGTTCTTGTTCGAGGTGCGCGTGATCGTGAACGACGCGATCACGGCGAGGACCACGCAGATCGCGACGATCCACCAGCGCTTCAGGATCCGATCGACGTACGAGCGCAGGTCGATCTCCTGCTCGGTTCCGGGGGCATCCGCCACGACGCCCATGGTACGTGACGCCGTTCTGGGAGGGGTGCGCCGGTACGATCGGTGCGATGAGGATCGTCATCGTGGATCCGCGCGGCGAGACGCGCCCGTACGACGACGCGCTCGCCGCGGCCCTGGCCGCGCGCGACAACGAGGTGGAGCTCGTGACGAGCGCGCCACGGGTCGCCCAGCCGCCGGCGCCGGCCGGCGTGGCCGTGCGGCACGCGTTCTATCGCCTCGCCGACCGCGTGCCCGGCGGTGCGCGCAAGGTGGCGCGCGGCCTCGAGCACCCGCTCGACCTGCTCGGCCTCGCACCCTCGCTGATCCGCCGTCGCCCCGATGCGATCCACGTCCAGTGGCTGCCGCTCGGCGCCGTCGATCGCGGCTACTGGCGCGCGGTGCAGGGGCTGCTCGGCGTGCCGATCACGTACACGGCGCACGATGCGCTGCCGAACAACCCGACGCCCAAGCGCCTGCGTCGCGCGGCTGCCAACGCGCGCGCCTTCGGGCGGGTGATCGTCCACTCGGTGCACGGCCGCGACGCGCTCGTCGCGCAGCTCGAGGTGGAGCCCGAGCACGTGCACGTGATCCCGCACGGTGCGCTCACCGCCTACCGCGAGGTGACACCCGTCGCGCCAGCCGTCGCCGACGGTGCGCCGCTCGTGGCCATGCTCGGCCTGCTTCGCCCCTACAAGGGCCTCGACGTGCTGCTCGACGCGTGGCCGACGGTGCGCGCTGCGATCCCGGATGCGCAGCTCCTGGTGGCCGGCCGCGTGCTCGGCGACCCCGACGGTGCCGCGCGCCTCGAGCGCATGGCCGCCGAGGACATCGGCGTGATCGCGGACCTGCGCTTCACGCCGACGCAGGAGTTCGCCGGGGCCATGCTCCGCGCCGATGTGGTCGTGCTGCCGTACCGTCGCATCGACCAGTCAGGGGTCCTGTTCGCCGCGTTGGCGCTCGGGCGTCCGCTCGTCGCCACGCGCGTCGGCGGCTTCGCCGAGGTCGTCGAGCAGCACGGCGCCGGCCTCGTCGTGCCGCCCGAGGATCCCGCGGCCCTCGCGGCCGCGCTGATCGCGGTGCTGCAGGATCCCGAGCGGCGAGCGGCGATGGCCACCGCCAGCCGCGCCGCCGC
>CAZPQP010000237.1:0-2924 GCA_964588635.1 uncultured Bifidobacterium sp. | reverse complement strand
ACTCGGCGCTCTTCATGTAGACGTGCGCGCAGACGGCGTGGCCGGCCTCGTGGATGGCCACGGCGCGCGTCTCCTCCGGCACGTACTCGATGCCGACGGCGGTCCCGGACTCGACGGTGGTGAGCGAATCGACGATGTCGGTCCACCCGAACCGCTCGCGCCCCTCGTTGTGGGCGAGCGTGAGCGCCATCGACGTGACCTGCTCGATCATCGCGGGCGAGTAGCCGTTGGTGATGCGCGCGAGCTCGTCGCGGCGCTTGGGCGTGTCGAGGTCGGCCTCGTGCGCGACCTTGCCGAGGTAGAGGTCGAAGATGTCGATGCGGTCCTGCTTCGTCGGCGTGCGGAACCACACGTGGCGGCCCATGCGGCCAGGGCGCGTGAGCGCCGGGTCGAGCGCCTCGATCGGGACGTTGCACGCGCCGATGAAGTAGATCTGCTCGTTGGCGGGCTTGGGCTTGGGCACGCGCAGCGGGATGCGCCCGAGGCGGCGCGGGACGATGTAGAGCGCGTCGAGCAGGTTGTTGACGCGGTTGGCCATGAACCGCTTGCCGAACGGCGGCGAGCCGAGCCCGTCCATCGAGACGAGGATCTGGTTGAGCGCGAGCGAGCCGCCGCCCATGCCGCCGGGGACCATGAAGCCGACGGCGCGGTTGTAGGTGCGCGTCAGCGCGTTCGGCTGCACGGCGGGGCCGAGATCGCGCTCCGCGAAGCGCCGCTCCCGCCACGCGATCGACTCGAGGATGGTGTCGCCGGGGACGTCGAAGACGTCCTCGAACGCGAGCGGTCGAGCGCCGGTCGCACCGCCGAGGCCGCCCGTGCCGAGCGACGCGCGGCGCATGCCGACGGCGTCGATCTCGTCGATGAACACGATGCACTGCCCGCCCCACTTGCGCGCGAGGCGCTTGGCCTTCCACATCAGGTACCGCACGAGCACGGCGTCGATGCCGATGAACGTGCTGGCGAAGCCGGAGCCCGGGATCGAGATGAAGGGCGAGTTGAAGCCCGTCGCGATCGCCTTGGCGAGCATCGTCTTGCCGGTGCCGGGCGCGCCGAGGAACAGCAGGCCGCGCTCGCGCTTGCCGCCGGCCTTCTCGAACGCCTCGCCGGACTGCCAGAGGCTGACGACGCGGCGCACCTCCTCCTTCGGCTCGGCCTGTCCGCGGACGTCGTCGAGCTTCACGCCCCAGTCCGCATCGCCCGGCTCGAAGCCCTTGATCTGCGTGATGCCCATCGCCAGCAGCGGCCCGAAGAGGATCGCGAAGTTGGCGATGAAGAGGAAGAACACGAAGACGACCTGGATCAGCGCCTGCGGGTTCGACAGGACGCCGAGCAGCCCGTCGAGCATCCACGTGAACGTGTTGAGCCACGTGACCGTCTCGCCGGCGTCGGCGGTGAGCAGCCGGACGGCGTAGAGAGCGGAGATGATGATCGCGATCCAGATCGCGAAGCGGACCTTGCGCGACCAGAACCAGGCGCGCTTGCGGTCGAGCGCGTCGGCCTCGCGGCGCTGCTCCGAGTCGTCGCCGTAGAGCGTGGGCCACGGCACGATCTTGCGCAGGATCACGTCGATCAGGCCACGGGCCACGGCCACGGCGCCGATGGTGAAGAGCACGCTCCAGAGGACGCCCCAGTCCTTCGCGATGTACGCCCACAGGAACACGCTGGGCGCGCCGAGCAGCGCGACGAGCGTGGCGATGCGCCCGAGCCTGCGCCAGCCGTCGGCGAGCGTCTTGGACGACGTGGTGAAGCCCCCGGTGGACGGCTGATGCTGGTCGGCGAGCGCCATGAGCGAGAAGTGTAGCCCCGCCCGGACGGCCGGGATCTAGGCCGTGGGACGCGTGCGGTAGCGGCGGCGGATGGCCCCGCTGAGCATGGCCACGAACGCGATCATCAGCCCGGCGGCGATGCCGATGGTGAGCGCCTGCACCGGGCCGGCACCACCGGTCCCGCCGAGCGTCACGCGCACGAGCTCGGCCAGCACGAACAGGCCGATCGGCACGACGGAGGCGACCGCGCCGCGCAGCGATCCGTAACGCCAGCCCAGCACCGCGGCGATCACGAAGACGAACAGCGGCCCGAGCGCCGACGGATTGCCGAGCAGCATCAGCACGCCGGCGAGGATCCCCTCGGCGGCGATGCCGACGATGATCGACTCGATCCAGAGCCGCCGCGACGAGGCGACCGGCTGCTTCTGCAGGTTGGCGCGGAACGAGCTCATGCGCTCATTTTTCGCGCTACGCGTCGTCGTCGGACCACGGGGGATCGTCGTCCACCGCACCGGCCGCGACCGGTGCCGCACCACCGCCGCCGGCCATCAGCCGCGGGATGTCGCCCTCGTTGATCAGCACCTGGCGGGGCTTGGAGCCCTCGTAGCCGGAGATCGCGCCGCGGCGCTCGAGCATGTCGATCAGGCGGCCGGCGCGCGTGTAGCCGACGCGGAGGCGGCGCTGGAGCAGCGACACGGACGCCGTCTCGTGGTTGCACACGACGCGCAGTGCGTCCTCGAGCAGCGGGTCGGAGTCAGGATCGGTGTCGTCGTCCGCATCGCCGGAGCCGCTCGGGCCGGCGACGGTCTGCGGCATGTCGAGGAAGCCCTCTTCGAACTCGGGCTCGGCCTGGTTGCGGCACTGCTCGACGACGAGGCCGACCTCGTCCTCGCCGACGAAGGCGCCCTGGATGCGCTGGATGCGGCTCGTGCCGATCGGGCGGTAGAGCATGTCGCCCTGGCCGAGCAGGCTCTCGGCGCCCGGCGTGTCGAGGATCACGCGCGAGTCCGTCATCGACGAGACGGCGAACGCGATGCGGCTCGGCACGTTGGCCTTGATCATGCCGGTGATGACGTCGACGGACGGGCGCTGCGTGGCGAGCACGAGGTGGATGCCGACGGCGCGCGACTTCTGGGCGAGGCGGATGATGCAGTCCTC
>CAZPQP010000236.1:0-2964 GCA_964588635.1 uncultured Bifidobacterium sp. | reverse complement strand
CGGAGTCGCCCTTGCGGAGGCCCTCCTTGAGCGCCATCGAGCCGGCGATCTTGAACGCCATCTCGGACGAGTCGACGTCGTGGTAGCTGCCGTCGATCAGGGCGACCTTGACGTCGACGACGGGGAAGCCGGCGATGACGCCCGAGTCGAGCGCCTCCTTGGCTCCTTCGCCGACGGCCTTGTGGTACTCCTTCGGCACGACGCCGCCGACGATCTCGGACACGAACGAGAAGCCCTCGCCCGGCTCGGTCGGCTCGACGCGGAGCCAGACGTCGCCGTACTGGCCGCGACCACCGGACTGGCGGACGAACTTGCCCTGGATCTTGGGGACGGCCTTGCGGATCGTCTCGCGGTAGGCCACCTGCGGCTTGCCGACGTTGGCGTCGACGGAGAACTCGCGCATCAGGCGGTCCACGATGATCTCGAGGTGCAGCTCGCCCATGCCGGCGATCAGCGTCTGCCCGGTCTCCTCGTCGGTCTTGACGCGGAAGGTCGGGTCCTCCTCGGAGAGGCGCTGGAGGGCGTTGGCGAGCTTGTCCTGGTCGGCCTTCGTCTTCGGCTCGACGGCCACCTCGATGACCGGCTCGGGGAAGTCGATCGACTCGAGCAGGATCGGCTGCTTCTCGTCGCAGAGCGTGTCACCGGTGGTGGTGGCCTTGAGGCCCACACCGGCGGCGATCTCGCCGGCGCCGATCTCCTCGCGCTCCTCGCGGTGGTTGGCGTGCATCTGGAGGATGCGGCCGACGCGCTCCTTCTTGTCCGTCGACGCGTTGTAGACGGACGAGCCGGCGCTGAGCTGGCCGGAGTAGACGCGGAAGTACGTGAGCTTGCCGACGAACGGGTCGCTCATCACCTTGAAGGCGAGCGCGGAGAACGGCGCGCTGAGCGTGGCCTCGCGCTTCTGGACCTCTTCGGTGCGCGGGACGGTGCCCTCGACCGGCGGGATGTCGAGCGGGCTCGGCAGGTACGCGATGACGGCGTCGAGCATCTGCTGGACGCCCTTGTTCTTGAACGCGGTGCCGCAGAGCAGCGGCGTGATCGACAGGTCGAGCGTGGCGGCGCGGATCGCGGCGACGAGGTCGGCGTTGTCGATCGGCTGGTCCTCGAGGAACGCCATCATGATGTCCTCGTTGTGGTCCGCCACGGCCTCGATCAGCGTGTGGCGGGCCAGCTCGGCCGCGGCCAGCAGGTCGCCCTCGGGATCGGACTCGGTCCAGGACAGGCCCTTCTCGTCCTGGTCGAAGGTGATCGCCTTCATGCGGACGAGATCGACGACGCCCTGGAAGTTGTCCTCGGCCCCGATCGGGATCTGGATCGGCACCGGGTTGGCGCCGAGGCGGTCGACGATCGTGGACTTGACGTAGTCGAAGTCGGCGCCGATGCGGTCCATCTTGTTGACGAACGCGATGCGCGGCACGGCGTACTTGTCGGCCTGGCGCCACACCGTCTCGGACTGCGGCTGGACGCCGGCCACCGAGTCGAACACGGCGACGGCGCCGTCGAGGACGCGCAGCGAGCGCTCCACCTCGACGGTGAAGTCCACGTGCCCGGGTGTATCGATGATGTTGATGCGATGACCGCTCCACAGCGCCGTCGTGGCCGCCGAGGTGATGGTGATGCCGCGCTCCTGCTCCTGGACCATCCAGTCCATCGTCGCGCCACCCTCGTGGACCTCGCCCAGCTTGTGGGTGCGGCCCGTGTAGAAGAGGATGCGCTCCGTGACGGTGGTCTTGCCCGCGTCGATGTGGGCCATGATGCCGATGTTCCGGTACAGGTCCAGCTGATCGGCGCGCGGGGCGGCGGACTCGGTCTGGGTCTCGATGACGGTGCTCATATGCGTTACCAGCGGTAGTGCGCGAAGGCCTTGTTCGCCTGCGCCATTCGGTAGATGTCGTCCTTGCGCTTGAAGGCGCCGCCCTGCTGGTTCGTCGCGTCGAGGATCTCGGCGGCGAGGCGCTCGTCCGAGCCGCGCTCACGGCGCTGACGGGCGAACGTGACCAGCCAGCGGACCGCCAGCGTGCGGGCGCGGCGCGTGGGCACCTCGACCGGGACCTGGTAGTTGGCACCACCGACGCGGCGGCTGCGGGTCTCGAGGACCGGCGTGACCGACTTGATCGCCTGCTCGAGGACCTCGACGGGCTCGCGGCCCGACTTCTCGGCGACGATCGCGAGGGCGCCGTAGACGATGCGCTCGGCGGTGGAGCGCTTGCCGTCCAGCATGACCTTGTTGATCACCTGCGTGACCAGGGTCGAGCCGTAGACGGGGTCCGGGATCAGCTCGCGGGGGGTGATATCAGCGCGACGGGGCATTAGCTCTTCTTCGCTCCATACTTCGAGCGGGCCTGCTTGCGGTCGGCGACGCCGGACGTGTCCAGCGCGGCGCGGATGACCTTGTAGCGGACGCCCGGGAGGTCCTTGACGCGGCCGCCGCGGATCAGCACGACGCTGTGCTCCTGCAGGTTGTGGCCGACGCCGGGGATGTAGGCGGTGACTTCCATGCCGTTCGAGAGGCGGACGCGGGCGACCTTGCGCAGAGCCGAGTTCGGCTTCTTCGGGGTCGTCGTGTAGACGCGCGTGCAGACGCCGCGCTTCTGCGGGGCGCCCTTGAGCGCCGGGGTCTTCGTCTTGGCCGTCTCGGGGGTTCGCGGCTTGCGAACCAGCTGGTTGATCGTGGGCATGGACTCCGAAGTCCGCTTTCCGTTGGGCGCCTGAAGGCGCACGTTGACATGCGCGGCCGAAGCCGCAGCCCGGGGACTCTACGGCATCTGGCCGAAAGCGCCAAACGGGAACCGTCACCCCTGAGGGGCCGGGTTCCCGCTGGGGTCCTGGGTGGGTGCGCTCCGGCCGCGCCGGAGGGCGTAGGCGAGGTGTACAGACCCGGTCGGACGGACGCGGGATTTGGCTCAGGGGCTGAGGAACTGCAGGGCGAGCGCGGTCTGCTGGCCCGTGCCGAGGACTTGGAGA
>CAZPQP010000235.1:0-2982 GCA_964588635.1 uncultured Bifidobacterium sp. | reverse complement strand
CAGCTGCTGGCCCAGGCCAAGCGCATCCTCTCGTCCGAGCTCCGCTGGGTGCTCGACAAGGACGAGGACGAGACCAACGAGCACCTCGACAAGCTGCTCGCGGACCTCGCCGAGGCGCGCGCCGAGGCCCGCGCCGCGCGCGCGTAGCCGCCGATGGCTGATGCGGTCGCCGTGTGGGCGGTCGTGGTCGCCGCCGGTTCCGGCGAGCGGCTGGGCGCCGAGCACCCGAAGGCCTTCGTCGCGTTCGGCGACGACCCGCTGATCGCCTCGTCCGTCGCCGCGCTGGACGACCACCCCGCGATCGACGGCATCGTGCTCGTGGTGCCGGCGGGCTGGGAGGAGCGCGCCACGTTCATGGCCGACGACATCGGCGCGGGCAAGGCCGCGATCGCCGTGCCCGGCGGTGCCACGCGCTCCGATTCCGTCGCCGCGGGTGTCGCCGAGGTGCCGGCCGACGCCGCCATCATCCTCGTGCACGACGCGGCCCGTCCGCTCGTCCCCGCCGACCTGATCGATCGCGTGCTCGGCGGCTTCGCCGACGGCGCCGATGGCGTCATCCCCGTGCTGCCGATCGACGACACCGTCAAGCGGGTCGACGCCGTGGGGCGCGTGGTGGAGACGCTCGACCGCTCGGAGCTGCGCGCCGTGCAGACGCCGCAGGCGTTTCTCGCCGACGTGTTCCGCCGGGCCGTCGCTGCGGAGGATCGCGCCTCGGGGACCGACTGCGCGAGCCTCGTCGAGCGCGCCGGCGGCACGATCGCCACCGTCGCCGGCGACCCGCGTACGCTCAAGATCACCACGCGCGCCGACCTCGAGCGCGCGGAGGAGCTGCGCCGTGCTGACTGATCACCACACCCACCTGCGCCCCGACGACGACCCTCTCGACGAGGAGGCGCTCTCGATCGAGACGATCGTCCCGCATGTCGCCGCCGCGATGGATCGGGGACTCGCCAACGTGGCGGTCACCGAGCACGTCTACCGCTTCCGCGTGGCCAAGCCCGCGTGGGCGCACCCGTACTGGGACACGCAGACGCAGTGGGATATCGACGCGTACTGGGATGCCCTCAGCGAGGCGAAGGCCGCCGGGTTCCCGCTGCTGATCGGCATCGAGTGCGACTGGCTGCCGAGCGGACAGGAGGTCCTCGTCGATGCGCTCAAGGGCCGGCCGTGGGATCTGATCCTCGGCAGCATCCACTGGGTCGACGAGGGTGCGGTCGACTACGACCTGTACTCGGCCTTCAAGGAGATCGATCCCGACGCGCTCTGGCGCGGCTACGTCGATCGCTATACGCGCGCGGCGCTGAGCGGCCAGTTCGACGTGATGACGCACGCCGACCTGCCCAAGTCGTTCGGCCCCCTGCCGTCCGCGGAGACGCTCGATTGGGCCTTCGAGCGCATCGCCGATGCGCTGGAGCAGGCGGGGTGCTGCGTCGAGATCTCGACGGCCGGCATCCGCAAGGCGGCCAAGGAGATCTATCCCGGCCCGTCGCTGCTCGAGCGGTTCTGCGCGCGTGGCGTGCCGGTCGTCCTGTCGTCCGACGCGCACGAGCCGGAGAACGTCGGCTTCGCCTTCGACCAGGCCGTCCAGGCCGCACGCGCTGCGGGCTACACCGAGGTGATGGAGATCAAGGGCCGTGATCGCCGGGCGGTGCCCCTTGGCTGAGCTCCGCGTCGGCACCGCGGTGGATGCCCACCGGCTCGTCGAGGGGCGTCCGCTGGTGCTCGGCGGGGTCACGATCCCCTTCGACCTCGGTCTCGAGGGCCACTCCGACGCCGACGTCGTCTGCCACGTGCTCACCGACGCGCTGCTCGGCGCCACCGGCATCGGCGACATCGGCCGCATGTTCCCCTCCAACGACGAATGGAAGGACGCCGCCTCGCTCGATCTGCTGCGCCTCGCCTGCGCGCGCATCGCCGAGGACGGCTGGCGCCTCGTCAACGCCGACTGCATGGTCGTGACGATGCAGCCGCGCATCGCACCGCACGTCGATCAGATGCGCGCCAACTGCGCCGGCGCACTGCAGTCGACGCCCGATCGCGTCTCGATCCGCGCCACGGGGACGGACGGTCTGGGCTTCACCGGGCGCGGCGAGGGCATCGCCGCGCAGGCCGTGGTGCTGCTCGAGCGCGACTGACGACGCGAAGGCCATCGTGTCGCCGGGTTCCGAGAGCCTCTGCCAATTTGGATCCGGATCCAAATTGGCACGAAAGCGACCAATTTGGATCCGGATCCAAATTGGCAGATAACGTGCACGTTTTTGGCGCGTTCCTGGGTTGTCCATCGAGCGTCTGCCGGGGCGTGGAGTCCACGCTTCTGGATCCGGGTCCGAATCGTCACTCGCAGGGCCGCTGCGTGGGCAGGCCACCGGACGATTCGGACCCGGATCCCTGTGCGCTTCGGGTTGCCGCCCGTCCCCAAGGGCGCGGCAGCGGCGCGTCGGGTTAGCTCTGCGCCTCGGCCGCGCCCTTGGGGACGGGCGGCAACGTGAAGCCACCCATCTCCTCCAGCCGCGCGATGCGCTCCTGGAGCGGGGGGTGCGTGTCGAAGAGGCCGGACAGGCCGGACTTGAGGCCGTGGTTGTCGCGCAGCGGCGACTCGATCCACAGGTGCGCCGTGGCGCGGTTGACCTTGCGCAGCGGCCGCTGGTCGCTGCCGAGCTTCCACAGCGCGCGGGCGAGGCCCTCGGGATCGCCCGTCAGCTCCGCCGCGGTGGCGTCGGCGAGGTACTCGCGTCGGCGCGACAGCGACATCTGCAGGAGGGCGGCGCCGATCGGGGCGAGGATGATCGCCGCGATCGCGATGATCGCGCCGAGCGGATTGTTGTTCTCGCTGTTGCGGCCGCCGCCGAGGAAGATCGACCACATCAGCATGTCGGCGACCATCGTGATCACGCCGACCATCACCGCCGCGAGCGTCATCAGGCGCACGTCGCGGTTGCGGACGTGCGCCATCTCGTGCGCCATCACGCCCTCGAGCTCGCG
>CAZPQP010000234.1:0-2990 GCA_964588635.1 uncultured Bifidobacterium sp. | reverse complement strand
ACGCGCTGCACGCCGGTGTACAGCTGACGCACGTGGCGCGGGCCGAGGCCGAACTCCGCCATGCGCTGGCAGACGCGGACGATCTCCAGCTCCGCCTCCGTGTAGAGGCCGTTCTCGTCTGAGGCCACGATGCCGTACGACTGCAGCTCGGCGAAGGAGACGTCGTCGATGCCGGTCTCCCGCATCAGCTCGGAACGGTCGAGGCGACGGGCGTTCTCGGAGGCGACGGCGGCCTGCATCGTCCGCCGGGCCTGGCGCTCGCGCGTGCGGGAGATGGCGCCGCCGTTGCCCTCGATCTCCTGCCGGATCACCCGCAGTGGCAGGAACTCATCGCGCTGGAGCTGCAGGATCGTGCGCAGACGCTCGACATCCTCGCGGCGGTAGAGCCGGTACCCGCCCTGCGTGCGCAGCGGGTGCAGCAGCTGCTGCTCCTCGAGGTAGCGGATCTTCGAGATGGAGACGTCGTCGAACTCGGCCTTGAGCTCCTTGCAGACGGCCCCGATCGTGAGTGGCTTCTCCTCGCTGATCGCCATCGGCTACTCGAGGTACGTCAGCTTGAACTTGCCGATCTGCACCTCGTCGCCGTCACGGAGACGGACGCGCTCGATGCGTCGGTGGTTCACGTAGGTGCCGTTCAGGCTGGCCAGGTCCACGAGATACCGGCCGTCGGCCTCCTCCTCGATCGCGGCGTGGCGGCGGGAGACCGTCACGTCGTCGAGGAGGATCGAGGCCTCGCCGGCGCGTCCGATCGTCTCGCGGGGCTGCGTCAGGGCGATGTGCTCGCCGGCGCGGCCGCCCGTGCGGATCACGACGGCGGGCAGCTGGTGCCCGCTGGCGACGGGGATGTCCTGCGTGTCGCTGTCGCCCTGGTACGTGGCCGTGTCATCGGCTGCGTCCGCGTCGAGCAGCGTGCCGCACTTGGCGCAGTAGTGGGCCGTGGCCGCGTTCCGGTATCCGCATTCCTGACAGAACATGTCGCGGCAGCATACACCGCTCGGGCGAAAAGGGTGCAGCGGAGGTTGAGGGTTCTCGCGACGGGCTCAGCGCGGCAGCCGCCGCAGCGTGCGCACGTAGACGAGACCGCCCAGGACGAGCAGCACGACGCCGCTCCAGAGAACGATCTGCGTGGCGAGGGCATCGGGCGGCGTGACGATCGCGAGCAGGAGACCGATCATCGTCACGAGGGTGCCGGCCTTCCCCACCACGTTCACGCGGATGCCGAGATTGCGCCCCCGCCCGAAGAGCAGCGAGAACAGCAGCAGGACATCGCGCGCCAGCACGATCGCCACCAGCAGCAGGGGGACACGCCCGTCGACCCACAGCAGCACCACGGCGACGTCGATCAGCAGTCGATCGGCGATCGGGTCGAGGACGCGCCCGTAGCGGCTCTGCGCGTGCAGGCGCCGCGAGAGCTCGCCGTCGAGGAAGTCGGTGACCGCGGCGAAGGCGAACACGACCGCGGCAGCAGATGACTCTCCGCCGTCTGCGCTGACCATGAGCGCGGCGAAGAGCGGCACGGCGAGCAGCCGGAGCGTCGTCAGGACGTTCGGCAGTTGTCGCAGGACTCTCGGGGGGACGTGTTCCTCCACGCACGCAGTGTCTCACCCGTGCCTGACGGGCGGGATCAGACGGTGCGGCGCACGGCCAGCGTGCCGGTGCAGCCGTCGGCGTCGAAGGCCGCGCCCGCCACGCCATCGGCGACGTCGAGCGTTGTGCAGAGCGTCTCGCGCTGGATCTCGTCGCCGAAGCGGTCCAGCACCCGCCGCAGGCGAGCATCGGCCGACACGCTGATCTCGATGCGGTCGGCCACTTCGAAGTCGGCGTCCTTGCGCTGGCCCTGGATGAAGTGGATCAGCTCGCGGGCGAGACCCTCGTCCTCCAGCTCCTCGTCGAGCTCGGTGTCGACCGCGACGGCGAGGCCGCCCTCGTCGGCGACGGCGAAGCCCTCGCGCGGCCGGGTGCGCAGCTCGATCTCGTCGGCGGTCAGCGTGTGCCCGCCGACGATCACGTCATCGCCGGAACGCTCATACTCCCCGGCCTTCAGCAGCGCCTGCACCCGCGGGATGTCCTTGCCGAGCTTCGGACCGAGCACCTTGAAGTTCGGCACGATCTCGATCTCGAGCAGCTCGTCGACGGCATCGCTGATGCGGACGTGCTTGACGTTGAGCTCCAGCGCGATCTCCTCGCGCAGGCTCTCCACGGCGGCCCGCGCGTCGGCGTCGGGGGTGGCGACGACGGCCTCGCGCAGCGGCTGGCGCAGTTTGCGATTGCCCTGCGCGCGGGCACCGCGCCCGAGGGAGATCGCGGTCTGGGCCAGGGCGAAGGCGCGCAGGGCCTCGGTGTCCGGCGCACCCGCGATCGGCCACCCGGCGAGGTGCACGGAATCGGGCGCACCGCCAGCGCGGTCGCGCACGAGGTTCTGCCAGATGTCCTCGGCCATGAACGGCATCGCCGGGGCGATCAGGCGGCAGGTCTGGGCGACCACGTACCAGAGCGTCCGGAAGGCGGCGTCCTTGTCCGTATCGCTGTCAGGACGCCAGAAACGGGCGCGAGAGCCGCGGATGTACCAGGCGGACAGGTCGTCGACCAGGGCCTCGATCGCCCGGGCGTACATCGGCGTCCAGAAGCCGCCCAGGGCCTCGTCGCACGTCGCGATCGTCTCGTCCACGCGGGCGACGATCCACCGGTCCAGCGCGGTCGCCGACGGCGGACGCTGCTCCAGATCGCTGTAGGTGGGCGTGAAGCCGTCGATCTCGGCGTAGCGGATCAGGAACGCGTAGCTGTTCCAGAGCGTCAGCAGACGGCGGCGCACCTCGTTGGCGGGGCCGTAGCCGAAGTTCATGTTCTGCGACGGCGTCTGCAGGGCGTACATCCAGCGCATGACGTCGGCGCCCATCTCCTCGACGGCGTCGTCGAACCAGATGGCGTTGCCCCACGACTTGTGCATGGCGCGACCGGTCTCGTCGTGCAGCTTCTCGTAGCCGAGCACG
>CAZPQP010000233.1:0-2990 GCA_964588635.1 uncultured Bifidobacterium sp. | reverse complement strand
GCGCGGCGACCTGCGCGCTGTCGGTCGGGACGCCGTAGCCCTGCGTGTGCACCGGTCGCCCCACGTTCGTCGCCGCGTAGGACGAGCCGCCGCCGCCGCCGTTGTACGCGCCGCCGCCACCGCCGAAGAAGCCGCCGCCGCCACCACCGCCATTGCCCGCGGCCCCGCCACCGGTCCCCGACACGCCCGCGGCCGCGACGTTGCCGCCCCAGTTGCCCGTCGCACCGCCCGCCGACTGCGACCCGCCGAGACCGCCGAAGAACGTCGGAGCGTTGTACGACTGCCCCTGCCCACCCGTCAGGCCGCCACCCAGACCGCCGTGATTCAGATTCCCGCCGTCCGCACCGCCCGCACCACCACCGCCACCCGCGATGAGCACCCGATTGGCCAGCGCGGTGCCGCCGACGCGGATGTCGGTCGCGCCACCGCCACCCGACCCCGCACCCGCACCCGCACCACCGCCGTTGAAGCCCGCCGCGGCCGTCGAGGACGAGCAGCCCACGTACAGATTCAGCGTCGAGCCGGACGTGACGGGCACGACGCCCTGCGTCCGACCGGCGAGACCCGCCGTCGACGTCGGCACCGTCGTCTGCCCACCGCGCGCGCCGTAGGCGTCGACGTTGAGCGCCGACACGCCTGCGGGCACGGCGAAGGTCTGCGCCGCCCCCGTGCACGCGTACGTGGCGGTGCGGGTCCAGCCCGGCGTCCCGCTCACCTCGACGCCGGCCGACTCGCCGGCCGGGCCGTCCGCGACGACCTTGTAGTAGTAGGTCGTGCCCATCGTCAGCCCCGTGTGGAGCCACGACGTCGTGGACGCGCCCGACAGCGTCACGACGTTCCCCAGCGAGCCGCTGGTCGTGCCCCAGTAGACCTTCCAGCCGCTGATCGACGCGGTGTCCGCCGGTGCGCTCCACGAGATCGCGTTGAACCCCTGGAAGCCAGCCGCCCCCACGCCCACCGCCGGGTGCTGCAGGTACTGGATCGTCGCCGCGGTCAGCGCAGATGGCCCCGTGCCCGGACCGACGATGCCGTCGCCGTCGGCCACCGCGTTGGGCCGCAGGTCGAGCGTGATCGAGCCGTCGGTCGGCGACGTGCCGGTGATGACGATGGCGAAGCGGGTGTTGTTCGACCCCGCGACGGGCGTGACCGACGTGACAGTCCAGCCCGTCGATGTGCCGCCGAGCACGAAGTCGGTCGTGCCGACGGTCGCGGGATCGAGTGGGCGGTTGACGGTGAGCGTGTACGTGCCGGTCGTCCGGTAGAGCGTCGACGGCGGGGTCACGTACGACACCTCGGCGGGCGGCGTGACCGCGGTGATCGGGTGCTGGGCGGTCGCGCCCGCGGTCACCGTCGCCGGCGATAGCGGCGTCAGCTCGCCACCGCTGCCGACGGCAAGCTGCTGGAGGCGCTGGAGGCTGGTGCCCGAGGGCGCGGCCGCGTAGAGGTACGCGCCATCGGGTGAGAGCGTGAAGCCGTACGGGCTGTTCGTCGTGGCACTCGGCATCGCCACTGTCGCGGGCGTGAGCGGCGTGAGCAGGCCGCTCGCGATCGAGAACTGGGCGATCGTGCGGTTCTGCACGTCGCCGACATAGAGGCGGGTCCCCGCCGCGTTGACGGCGGCGAAGTAGCCGGAGCCGGCCAGGGAGACCGAGGCCGGCGTGCGCGCCGTCAGCTGACCGCCCGCACCGACGGCGAACTGGTAGACGAGCTTGCCGGACTGCGAGACGACCCACGCGGACTGCCCGTCGGGCGCCACGGCGATCGCGTTGGGATTGGTCACCGCCAGCGTGGCGGGTGTCAGCGCGGACAGAAGGCCGCCGGCCCCGATCGCGTACTGGTACAGGGCGTTCCCGCCCTCCGACGTGCTGTACAGCGTCGCGCCGTTCGGCGTGATCGCGATCTCCTTCATCGCCGTGCCGGCGGTCACCGTCGCCGGGGACTTGGCCGCGAGCGTGCCGTTCGCGCTGATCGTGAACTGGTAGAGGCAGTTGCACGACCAGCCGGTCGCGTACAGGTTGCCGCCGTTGGGCGAGATGGCGACCTTGACGACGCCGGCCACGGACACGGTGGCCGGCGAGAGCGGCGTCAGCGTGCCGCCCTGGCCGACGGCGAACTGCGAGATCGTGCTGCTGGCATAGCTCGCCACGTACAGGAACTTGCCGTCGGGCGACAGCACCGAGGTGCGCGGGTCGGCGGCGACCGTGACGGTGGCGGAGGCGGCCGGGCTGATCGGCGTCAGCTGGCCGCCGCCGATCTGGTTGAAGATCGAGACGGAGGCGTCGGCCGCATTCTGGACGTAGACCACGGGCGAGGCGCGCACCAGCGCGTCGGCCGCGGCGCTGCTCGAGTACGCGGTGGCGGACCCGAAGGGGTTCGTGGCGGTCACGGCCAGACGCACGTACTGCCATGTGTCCACAGCCGCGAGCTTGTACGACGTCGTCGTCGCGCCGTCGCCGGTCGCGCTCGTCCAGCCGGTTGCGCCATCCGCCGAGACCTGCCACTGGTACGCGTAGGTCGGCACCGGCTGCGTGGACCACGTCCCGTTCGTGCCGGTGCGGGTATAGCCGGCCTTGAGCGTCCCGCCGGCCGCCGGTACGACGGTGTTGACCGGCGCCGCGAGCGTCGTGGACGTGCCGACGAGTCGGACCGACGTGTTGCCCGCGGCGTCGCTGCCCGCGGCGACGGCGACGGTCGGGATCAGCGTGCCCGTCGGCGCACCGCCGGCCGTGGCGTTGGCCAGCGTGAAGACGTACGGGCCCGCGCCGGAGCCGGTGACCGACGCGACCGTCCAGCCCGTGCTCGTGCCCGCGAGCGAGAGGTCGGCCGTGGTGATGCCCGTGACGGGCTCGGAGAACGAGACGGTGTAGGTGCCGGCGGTGCGCGACGTGACGGCCATCGCCGGGCTCGTCACGGTCGGCGCGACGGTGTCGTAGGTGACGGTCGGCGCGGTCATGACCGGGAACGCCTGCGTCGGGCCGACGTTGCCCCCG
>CAZPQP010000232.1:0-3013 GCA_964588635.1 uncultured Bifidobacterium sp. | reverse complement strand
TCGTCGATCACGACGTCGCGCTCGACGGGTGCCAGCGCGACGGAGCCGTCGCCGCCGCGTCGCGCGACGCCGGCCTCGATCAGGCGCTCCGCGGCGGCCAGATGCTCCCCGGTGCGCAGCGACTGGCGATACGGCGCGTGGGGACCGGCATCCGGCCCCTCGTCGATCGCGATGCCGAGCCAGGTGAGCATCGCCTCGATGCGCTCGGCCGCGCCCGCGGCGTGCACGGACGGATCCGTGTCGTCGATGCGCAGCACGAAGGCGCCGCCCTGCTGGAGTCGCAGCAGCTGGTTGGCGACGGCCACCATGGCGCCGCCGACGTGGAGGTCGCCGGTCGGGGCGGGTGCGAAGCGGACGCGGACGCTCATCGGGGCAGGCTCGCAGACATCAGAGGCGGTAGACGGCGATCGGGTACTGGGCGAGGACGCGATCGGCGGTCATCAGCGTCAGCTGCCGTCGCTGCGCCTGCGCGGCGAGGGCCCGGTCGAACGGATCGCCATGCAGACGCGGGAGCGCGGCGACCGCGACGGCATCCTGCGCCTCGAAGGCCAGCATCCTGAACCCGGAGGCTTCGGCGGCGTCGATGAAGTCCGCCGCCGGCGGCATCGTGCCGCGCGCCTCGTCGAGCGCCATCTCGAGACCCGAGACGGCGCTCACGTAGACCCGGCCCGTCGCGAGCTCGGCATCGATCGCAGCACGCGCGCCCACCGACAGTCGGGGCGAGTCCATCAACCACCAGACGACGGCGTTGGTGTCGAGCAGCAGCGCCAAGCGTCACCCGCCGTGTCGGGAGCGGGAGGCGTCCTCGAGCGGCGGGTCGTCTGCGAACGCGAGGTCGCCGAACATCTCGCGCAGCTCCTCCTCGGTCCATTCCAGTGCGCCTTCGGGGATGTCGTACTTGCCCTTCCACGCACCGGGCCCCACCCACTCGCGCTGCACCGGCATCGGCACGATCTTGGCGATCGGTTCACCGCCGCGGGCGAGGATGATCTCCTCGCCGGCCTCCACGCGGGCGAGCAGCTTCGAGAGGTGGGTCTTGGCCTCATGGACATTCACGATGTCGGTCACGATAGCCCGTATATTAGTCCACTTAGTCCACAGATGCACGCGAATCGTGCCGGCTCACGCACGCACTACGCTGCCGGAGTGCCGATGACACCCGCGCAGCTCGCCGATCGCGTCCTCGCCTGGTACGCGACGCACGGACGCGATCTGCCGTGGCGGCGCACACGCGATCCGTACGCGATCCTCGTCAGCGAGGTGATGCTGCAGCAGACGCAGGTCGATCGCGTGATCGAGCGCTGGACCGCGTGGCTCGAGCGCTGGCCGACCGCCGCCGATCTCGCCGCCGCCCCGCGCGCCGACGTGATCGCCGCCTGGCAGGGCCTCGGCTACAACCGCCGCGCCGTCGCGCTGCACGAGGCCGCCCGCATCCTCGCCGCCGAGGGCATCCCGCAGGATCAGGCCGGCTGGCGTGCGCTGCCCGGCGTCGGCCCCTACACCGCCGCCGCCGTCTGCGCGCTCGCCCTCGATCACGACGTCGTGCCGCTCGACGTGAACGTGCAGCGCATCCTCGAGCGCGCGCTCGGCGCGACGACGATCGAGCCGCCTCCCGGCAAGGGGCACGACCTCACGCAGGCGCTGTTCGACGTCGGCGCCACGCTGTGCCTGGCGCGCATCCCGCGCTGCGAGCAGTGCCCGCTCGTCGACGCCTGCCCGAGCCGCGGGCAGCGCTACGAGCCGCAGCGGAAGCAGAGCCGCTTCGAGGGATCGCGACGTCAGGCTCGCGGCCGGCTGCTGGATCGCCTGCGCGCCGCGCCCGTGGCGCTGGACGACTGCGACGCCGACATCGCCGCCTCGCTGGTCAAGGATGGGCTGGCCGAGGCCCGCGACGGCGTGCTCGCGCTCCCCTCCTGAGAACCGCCGTCGCGCAGCCGATATACGCTGTGTGCAGCGGGCGTCGTCGACGCCCCTCCGACCCTTCACCGAGGACACGCCGTTGACCATCGTCCTGATCCTGATCGCCGTGCTGATCGTCGTGATCGGCCTGTGGTTCATCCTCACCTTCAACAGCCTCGTGCGCCTGCGCAACGAGGTCGCGCAGGGGCTCTCCTCGATCGACGTGCAGCTGAAGCGCCGCGCCGATCTGATCCCGAATCTCGTGGAGACCGTCAAGGGCTACGCGACGCACGAGACGGCCGCGTTCGAGAGCGTCTCCGCCGCCCGCGCCAAGGCGCTCGGCGCGCAGACCCTCGACGAGAAGGCCGCCGCCGACGGCGAGATGCAGCAGGCGGTCGGCAAGCTGTTCGCGATCGCCGAGGCGTATCCCGAGCTGCGCGCCGTGGAGGCCTTCACGCAGCTGCAGACCGAGCTGTCCGACACCGAGGACAAGATCGCGGCGGCGCGCCGGTACTACAACACGACCGTGCGCACCTACAACACGAAGCAGCAGACCATTCCGACGTCGTTGATCGCCGGCATGCTGGGGCATCGCGAGGCCGAGTTCTACCGCCTCGATGACGACGCGGAGCGCGACCCGATCAAGGTGGATCTGAGCGCATGACCCTGCAGCAGCAGATCCGCTCGGCGCGCCTCCGCACCCTCGTGGTGCTCGTGCTGTTCTTCGTCCTGATGGCGCTGATCGTCGCGGCGATCCGCGTCGCGTTCGGCTCCAGCTGGGGCCTCGTGATGCTGATGGTCGCGATCGGCTACGGCATCTTCGGCTACGTCGCGGCCGGGTCGATCGTGGCGGCGACGGCGGGGGCGCACAAGATCGAGAAGGCCGATGCCCCCGAGCTGTTCAACAGCGTCGAGAACGCGGCGATCGCCGCGGGCCTGACGAAGACACCCGATATCTACATCATCGACGACCCGGCGCCGAACGCCTTCGCCGCCGGGCGCACGCCCGACAAGGCGTACGTCGCCGCGACGACGGGCATCCTCCAGCTGCTCGACAAGCGCGAGCTCGAGGGCGTGATGGCGCACGAGATGGCGCACGTCCGCAACCGCGACG
>CAZPQP010000231.1:0-3025 GCA_964588635.1 uncultured Bifidobacterium sp. | reverse complement strand
GTGCCCCCGAGACGATTTGAACGTCTGACCCCAGCCTTCGGAGGGCTGTGCTCTATCCACTGAGCTACGGGGGCGGGCGAGCAGGAGGATAGCGGACGCCTGACATCCGACTGTGCCGTAGATTTCCGCCATGGAGATCCGCGCCCGCATCGAGAACCTGACGCTGCACGAGCCGTTCGAGATCGCCCGCGGCGTCTCGACGCACGAGCCCGTCCTGATCGTCGAGCTCGAGCACGACGGCCTGATCGGCATCGGCGAGGGCGCCCCGGTCGATTACCACGGTGAGACCACGGAGGCCATGCTCGACGAGGTCACCCGCCTGGGCACCACGCTGC
Organism: uncultured Bifidobacterium sp.; assembly: GCA_964588635.1. Lineage (GTDB taxonomy): Bacteria > Actinomycetota > Thermoleophilia > Gaiellales > F1-60-MAGs149 > F1-60-MAGs149. The sequence goes on along the minus strand of CAZPQP010000231.1, from coordinate 2,690 downwards.
TCGGCGACGATCCCTTCGCGCTGGAGGCGATCATGCGCCGCCTGCACTCCGAGGGATTGATGGGCGGCTCCCGCATGGCGATCGACGGCGCGCTGCACGACTGGATCGGCAAGCGCCTCGGGCAGCCGACCTGGCGCGTGCTCGGCCTCGAGCCGACCAGCCCGCCGACCTCGTTCACGATCGGCATCGACACCGTCGAGGGGACGGCCGACAAGGTGCGTCGCGCGCAGGCCTACCGCGTGCTCAAGGTGAAGGTCGGCGGCGCCTCCGATCTGGAGCGGCTCGAGGTGGTCCGCGCCGGCTTCGCCGGCCCGATCCGCATCGACGGCAACGAGGGCTGGGACATCGAGATCGCCCGCGCGATCACGCCCGACCTCGTGCGCCTCGGGATCGAGTTCGTCGAGCAGCCGTTTCATCGTGACGACGTCGACGCCTACCGCGCGTACAAGGAGCTCGACGTGCGCCTGCCGGTGATCCTCGACGAGTCCGCGCAGGAGGCCCGCGATGTCCCGCATTGCGCGATGCTCGGCGACGGCGTCAACATCAAGCTGTCGAAGACCGGTGGCATTCGCGGCGGGTTCTCGCTGGCGCGCGCCGCACGGGCGCATGGGCTCGCGGTGATGATCGGCTGCATGATCGAGTCCGAGCTCGGCATCGGGCAGGGGACGCAGATCGCGTCGCTGTGCGATCACGTGGATCTGGATGGGCACCTGCTGATCGACGACGGGCCGTATCGCGGCCTCGGGTTCGTCGATGGCGTCGTCACGGTCTCGCAGGGACCGGGAATCGGAGTGGAGAAGGCATGAGCGAGAAGCTGGCGATCCTGGCCGAGGGCCTGTGGGCCGAGTCGGACGCGAAGACGGGCCATGGCGTGCTGCGCTTCGGCGACCGCGACGTCGTCTGCGTGGTGGACAGCACGCAGACAGGCAAGACGAGCGCCGCGGTGGTCCCCTTCGCGCGTCGTGACGTGCCGATCGTCGCCGACGTCGACGCAGCGCGGGCGCTCGGCGCGACCTGTGCGCTGATCGGCGTCGCACCTGCCGGCGGCAAGCTGACCGACGCGTGGAAGCGGCAGCTGCTCCGAGCCATGGAGCTTGGAATGGATGTGGAGGCCGGCCTGCACACGCTGCTCAACGACGACGCGGACTTGGTCGCCGGTGCAGCCGAGCACGGCGTGGCGCTGCGCGATCTGCGCGAATCGCCGAAGGGGCTCACCATCCCGCGTTTCGATCTCTCGCGCCCCGCGGGCATCCGCGTCGTCCACACGGTCGGCACGGACTGCGCGATCGGCAAGATGTCCACGGCGCTCGAGCTGACCGAGGGAGCAGCCGCGCGCGGTCGTCGCGCGGTGTTCGTCGCGACCGGCCAGACGGGCATCGCGATCAGCGGCTGGGGCATCGCCGTCGATCACGTGATCAGCGACTACGTGAACGGCGCGGCCGAGTCGCTGATCGACCAGGGTGCCGAGCACGGCGACCTGCTCTTCCTCGAAGGGCAGGGCTCGCTGTTGCACCCGGGGTACAGCGCCGTCACCCAGGGACTCCTGCATGGCTCGCAGCCCGATGTGCTCGTGCTCCAGCACCTCGCTGGGCAGACGCACAACGACGACTATCGATCCCGCCCGATCCCGCCCCTGTCCGACGTGATCGCCCTGTACGAGCTGTCGGCCAGCGCCGTGCGGCCCGCCAGGGTGGCGGCGATCGCGCTCAATACGAAGCACCTCGACGACGCGGCCGCCCAGCAGGCGATCGCCGCGGCCGAGGCGGAGACCGGACTGGTCGCTGACGACGTCGTGCGCAACGGCCCCGACCGCGTGCTCGACGCCGTGCTGGACGCCGTCGACGCGCTGTGACCGAATCGTTACGCCACAGCGCTTGACGCGAACACCTGTTCGGACTACCGTTCCGAACATATGTTCGACATCCGCATACTCCGTTCGGTGGGCCTGCTGCTCGCCATCCTGTCCCTCGTCCTCGTGATCGGCCTGCGCGCCGCGCCGGACAGCCAAGGCGGCCAGGAGCCGCAGACGTACATCGTCCAGCCGGGCGACTCGCTCTGGACGATCGCCGAGCACACCGACGACGGCGATCCGCGCGACGCGGTGGGGAGGATCAAGGAGCTGAATCACCTCGACGGCTCCACGATCCAGGCCGGCCAGACGCTGCTGCTGCCCGCCGCCTGACCGCTGCGGGCCCGTGGTCCGCGGCGGCGAATGTTGCCGTTGTGTTCACGCGATCAGCGTTTGCGCCGACGAATATGGGCAATTCGTTAGGACTCCGGCAGGATTCCCGACGCGGGGTAGCGGTGGCGGCGGGAGCAGGGAATCCTCCAAGCATCATGACTGCCACAGCAGAGCCCAAGACCACCACGCGCCCCGCCCGCAACCTCCGCCTCGTCGAGCCCGACGCCGTCTTCGACGCGCCGGCGGCCGCCGAGAAGATCGACGACTCGTTCGACGAGACGCCCGAGGTCGACCTGCTCTTCACGTACGTCCGCCAGATCGGCGACGGACGTCTGCTGACGGCGGCCGAGGAGGCCTCGCTCGCCCGGCGCAAGGACGCCGGCGACATGCGTGCCAAGCAGGAGCTCGTCGAGCGCAACCTGCGCCTGGTGATGTCGATCGCGCGCCCCTACAGCGCCGCCTCGGGCGTGCCGCTGCTGGACCTGATCCAGGAGGGCAACGTCGGCCT
>CAZPQP010000230.1:1737-3035 GCA_964588635.1 uncultured Bifidobacterium sp. | reverse complement strand
CTACATCAGGTACCAGTCGAAGAACCGCTCGAGGCGGCGGTAGAAGTCGACCTGCGGTTCGTAGCGCAGGAAGCCGTGGGCCTCGGTCGGGTACGTCACGTACTCGAACGTCTTGCCGCCAATCCGGCGCAGCTCGGCGACGAGCTCCTCGGACTGCTTCGGGTGCACCCGGATGTCCTGCTCGCCGTGCGCGATGAGGAGCGGCACCTCGATGTTGGCCAGGCGCAGCACCGGCGAGCCCGCCTCGTAGGCCGCGCGGTTCGACGACGGTGGGCCCATCATGCGCTCGAGGTCCTGCACGCCCTCGCGGTCGCCCTGCGCCCACGACGAGCGGATGTCGCAGTCGCCGTACTTGCAGACGCCAAGCCTGAAGCGATGCTGCGGATCGTCGGTGACCGCCAGGAGCGACATGTACGAGCCGTACGACGCGCCGAAGATGCCGAGGCGATCGCCGTCGACCCAATCGAGGCCGGCCAGGAAGTCGGCGGCCGCGAGGCAGTCCTTCGTGTCGCCCACGCCCCAGTCATCGTGGTTGAGGCGCTCGAAGGCCCGCCCGTACGAGGTGGAGCCGCGGAAGTTGATGGCCAGCCAGCCGTAGCCCTTGTCGATGAAGTACTGCGCGTGGCCGTCCCACTCGTCGCCGTAGTAGGACGTCGGACCACCGTGCGGATAGACGATCGCCGGCACCGGCGCCTCCTTGCTCGCGCCGACCGGCCGGAACAGGAAGCCGTGGATCTCGGTGCCGTCGAACGAGCGGTACGTGATCTCCTCGGGCCGCACGTGTGGCGCGTTGCGCACCGCCAATGGTGCCGGCGCGTGCAGCGTGCGCACCTCGCCGCCGGGCGAGACGACCCGGAACTCCGACGGCGTGGCCTGGTCGGTGTACTCGGCGACGATGCCGCCGTCGGCGGTCCAGCATGCGCTCGACCAGGCGCCGCCCGGCGCGACGGTGGCGACGGCGCCGGTCGCCACGTCGACGGTGACGAGGTCGAAGCGGCCACGGCGGGCGCGCGTGGCGAGGATGGTGGTGCCATCGGCGCCCCACGTTGGGCCGAAGAAGTCACCGGCGTCCGTGGTGAGCTGCCGCTCGTCGGAGCCATCGGGGCGGATCAGGTGCAGCTCGAACCACCCGCTTCGCTCCGAGGCGAAGACGATCCACACGCCGTCGGGCGACCAGGCCGGGAAGCGATCGGCCAGCTCCGGCGGCGCGCTGATCGTGCGCACGGCGCCGGTCTCGATGTTGGCCACGCAGATCTGGCTCTCCCGCAGGTCCTCGCGGACCCAGAAGACGTAGGCGA
>CAZPQP010000230.1:0-1637 GCA_964588635.1 uncultured Bifidobacterium sp. | reverse complement strand
GCTATCCATCTGCCTGACCCTCCTCGACTCCGGTCAGCGCGGCGACGACGAGGCCGCCGAGCGTGGCGGGATCGTACCCGCCTTCCTGCACCGCCACGAGCGGAGTGCCGAGCGCGCCGATGCGGCGACCGGCCTGCCGGTAGCCGCCGTGGGTGACGTCGAGCGGGCTGTTGGGATCGGTCGTGGCCGCGTCGACGCCGAGCGCGAGCACGATCGCCTCGGGCGCGAACGTCGCGATCGTCGCCACTGCCTCGTCGACCGCCGCGAGCCAGGCATCGTCGCCAGCGCCGGGCGCCACGGGGAGATTGCGGTTGGTGCCGCACCCGACCTCGTCGGCCCAGCCCATCACGTGCGGGAACCAGCCGGCCGCGGGGTCGATGTGCACCGAGACCGTCAGCACGTCGTCGCGCTCCCAGAAGATCTCCTGCGCGCCGTTGCCGTGGTGCGCGTCGATGTCGATGATCGCGACGCGCTCGGCACCACCGTCGCGAAGCGCCTGGGCGGCGATCGCGGCGTTGTTGAGATAGCAGGAGCCGCCGTACGCCGCACGGCTGACGTGATGGCCGGGCGGCCGCGTGACCGCATAGGCCAGCGGCGCACCGGCCTGCACCAGCTCGACGGCGGTGAGCGTCGCATCGACGCCACCGCGCACCGCGGCCCAGGTGCCCTCGCCGATCGGCGTCATCGTGTCGAAGCAGTAGAACCCGGTGCGCGCCCAGACCGCCTCGGGCCGCCGCGGCTCGACCGCGCCGAGCATCGCGCGCGTCGGGAAGAGGTACGGCACCACGAGCCCCTGCCCGGGATCCAGCGGCAGGCCGGCCTCGACCCAGTCGGCGTGGGCGTCGCGGAGAAAATCAACGAGGCCCGCTTCATGCACGGCTGTCATCGGCGCGTCGTCATGCACGGCGGCCGCCACGACCGACGCGCCCTCCGCCACGAGCGCCTCGCGAATCAGCACCGCGCGCTCGGGCAGCTCGTCGTCGGGCAGCTGCAGCCCGAGCCAGAACTCCGAGCCGGGCGCGTGCAGCAGGCAGTCGCCATGCCAGACGATCGGAAGCGTCAGCGCCATGGCGGAACTCTACGGCGCTCGCTAGCCTTGCGCACATGAGCCACCTGATCGATCCCGACGACTCCGTGCTGGTGATCATCGACGTGCAGGCCGATTTCCTGGCCCGCGTCGAGGACGAGGCCAAGGACGGCCTGCTGGAGCGCATCGCGTTCCTCGCCCAGAGCGCGCGCTTCTGCGGCATCCCGATCATCGCCTCCGTCGAGTCGCCCGACGATTGGGGCGGTCTCCATCCGGAGCTGGTCGATGCCGTCGGCGATGCGCCGGTGCTGCGCAAGGTGGTCTTCGGCCTCGCCGGCGATCCGCTGGTCGGGCCCGCCGTCCGCGACACCGGCCGACGCACGGCCGTGCTCGTGGGGCTCGAGACCGACGTCTGCGTGGCGCAGTCCGCGCTCGGCCTGCTCGATGAGGGCTTCACGGTCGCCGTCGTCGAGGACGCGGTCGGCTCGCCAGGCAGCGCGCACGCAGCAGGCCTCGACCGCATGCGGCGTGCCGGCGTGATCCCCGTCGTGGCCAAGCAGCTGCACTACGAGTGGATGCGCACCGTCGAGCGCTCGCGCGCCTTCCGCGC
>CAZPQP010000229.1:0-3055 GCA_964588635.1 uncultured Bifidobacterium sp. | reverse complement strand
TCGTCCACCGCGTCGTAGCACGCGCCGCCGATCAGGTTGCGCGCGTTGTAGGTGAGCTGCGCGACGCGGACGCCGAGCGCGTGGAACTCCGCCACGTGCTCGAGACGGTCCTCGAACGGCGAGCCGTTCTGGAAGCCGAGGATGATCCCGACGCGGCCTGCCTCGCGCGCGGCGTCGATGTCGGTGGCGCGCTCCACGATCGTCGCGATGTCGGCGTTGGCCTCGACCAGCGCGCGCAGCCGCGCGATCTCGGCGCGCGTCTCGTCGGCTCCGCCCCATACCGCGCAGGTGGCGTTGACCGCGTCGATGCCGCCGGCACGGCACTCCAGCAGGATCTCGCGGTCCCAGTTGTTGATCTGGAGCCCGTCGACGACCGGGGCGGGCACCGCTACGCCACCGTGACCGGCTTGGGGGCGAACAGCCAGTCGTCGTCGATGCCGGCGGCGACATCGCTCGCGCGCGGCGCCCCGCCGAACAGCGTGACGCGCACCCAGTCCGTGGACTGCGGGCAGAAGTTGTCCATCCCGTACACGGCGAGCTGGAACCGCTGCAGGTGGAGCGGGACGTAGTCGCGGGCCAGCGCGTTGCCGTGGCTCTCGCCGTAGACGGTGCTCTCGAGACCGGCGACCCGCTCGACCGCGGCGCGATGCCACGGATGGGCGACGAGGAAGTCGCCGATCGCCATCGTCGCAGCCACGCGTCGCAGGTCGGCATCGAGCTCCTGCACGAGGCGCGGGATATCGACGCCCATCTGCACCTCCTCGCCGGGGTCGAGGCCACGGCGGTGGCGGCGCGGCTCCATGTTGTTCGCCGAGTAGAACCAGAAGAGCGCGGTCTGATCCGGGTCGGTGAGGTCGTAGCGCCGGACCCAGGCGTAGTCGCGGTCGATCGTCTCGCGCAGCGCGCCGCAGGTGCCGGCGAGCGGCGCCGCGAGGTGCTCGTCGCAGTGCAGCAGCCGCTCGACGTCGTCGTCGAGCGAGTCATCGAGCTCGACGAGCAGGGAATCCACGACCTGGCGCACCTCGAGACCCTCGTGCGCGGCGGCGTCGTGGAGCATGCGGCCGAGCGGCGCGGTGCGCGGCACGACGCCGTCGCGGACGCGCTCCAGCAGATCGATCACCGGCTCCAGGCCGTCCGCGATCTCCGGGCACGTGGGATACGGAGCGGTCGGCAGCGCCGTCTGCTCGGCGAAGCGGCGACGCGCCCGATCGAGCAGCTCGGCGAGCCGCTCCTCGTCCTCCCCGTCGAGCTCGCGTCCGAGGGCGTGCGCCAGCGGCAGCTCCCGGAGGGCGACCCACGCGTCGAGGATGCGGGGGTGCCGGATCACGTACGGCACGAGGCCGAGCCCGGTGGCGTTGCCGAGGCCGAAGAACCGGCGCCAGTGCTCGTCGAGGCGAGCCGCGCCGGGACCGCGTGCCGCAGCGCAGTGCTCGGCGATGTCGAGCGAGACGTCGCGGGTCAGCCACGCGGCGAGCATCTGGGCCCGGTAGGGCAGCCGCAGCGGATGGTCCGCGGCGATGCCGTCGTAGTCGACGAGACCGAACTTCCCGTTGGCGTAGAACGCGGTCGAGCGCATCAGGTAGGCCGCATCGCCGATCCGATCGGCCTCGGGCTGATGTCCGGCCGCAAGGCGCTCGACGGCGTAATCGAAGAAGCGCTCGCTCCGGTTCGCGCGCCCCCAGACGAGGATGCCGGGGCACGCGCGGCCGTCCTCCTGGCGCGTGACGTTGGCACGCATGTCGTCGAGCCGCGCCTCGTCGACGTCACCTTCGACGAGCGCGACCGCGAGGTCCCACCGTTCGGCGATGACGCGGTCGTCTCGCTCGTCGTCGGCGATCGCATCGGAGAACGCGACGAAGCGGCAGGTGCGCCCCGGCAGTCCGACGCGGAGGACGATCGTGCCGCGGCCGTGGGCATCGAGATCCCAGCGCTCACGGGCGACCTCCCACCGATCGCGGGCCGCCGCGCGGATGAACGAGCGGGAGAAGCTGTGGCGGGTGAGGCGCGCCGTCCCGAGGTCGGCGAGATCGAGCGCCTCGTCGCGGGGACGGGCGACGGCCTGCGCGGCCGTGAGCGCGGGCGTCGGGCGAAGGGCGGTCATTCCGGCACCAGCCGCGTGTACGCGCTCTTGGTCCACGTGAGGAAGTCCGCGACCGTCTCGGCATTCTGCTCGCGCGGTGCCGGGAACGTGGAGTCCTTGAGCCCGCCGAACGGGACGTGGAGCTCGGTGCCCGTCGTCGGGGCGTTCGCCTTCACCACGCCGGCATCGAGGCGGTCGATGCAGCGGCGGATCGTGCGCTCATCGTGGGTCAGCACGGTCGCGGAGAGCCCGAAGGCGGTGTCGTTGGCGAGCGCGATCGCCTCGTCCACCGAATCGACGTGGAGCACCGTCGTCACGGGACCGAAGACCTCCTCGCGGCAGATGGTCAGGTCGGGACTGCCGGCGAGCACGGTCGGCGGGTACCAGGCGCCGCCGGCGGGAGCGGCGGCGCGCGCCACGACCTGCGCGCCCTCGGCGACGGCGGCGTCGACCGCCGCGGCGACCGCCGCACGTGCGCGCTCGGACACCAGCGGTCCGATCTGAGTGGCCGGGTCCAGGCCGTCGCCGACGACGAGCGCCTTCGTCTGCCGCGCCACCTCGGCGAGCAGCGGCGCGTAGGCGTCGCCGACCGCGATGATGCGGCGGGTGGCGGTGCACTTCTGCCCGGTGGCCCCCATGGCGCCGCCGACGACGATCGATGCCGCCCAGGCGGGGTCGACGTCCGCGCAGACGATCGCGGCGTTGTGGCCGCCGAGCTCGAGCTGCACCTTCGCCCCACGTGCGGAGGCGACCGCGGCGATCGCACGTCCGACGGGCACCGAGCCGGTGAACGTGACCGCGTCCACGCCCGGATGCGCGACCAGCGCCTCGCCGGCCTCGGCCTCGCCGAGCACCAGCTCGAGCACCCCGTCGGGCAGTCCGGCCTCGCCGAGCGTGTCGGCGAGCGCCCGCGAGATGACCGGGATCTCGCCGCTCGGCTTCCACACCACCGCGTTGCCCCAGAGGAGCGCGGGA
>CAZPQP010000228.1:0-3056 GCA_964588635.1 uncultured Bifidobacterium sp. | reverse complement strand
TGCGGTCGATGTTCTCGCTCGTCAGGCGCTCGCGGTACTGCACGACCTCGACGTCCGGGTTGAGGGCGGTCAGCGTGAGCTCCGCCGACTCGGCCTTGGGGATGCCGATGCGCTCGGTGTTGTGGATGACCTGGCGCTGGAGGTTCGAGGCGTCGACGACGTCGTCGTCGATGATGCCGATCGTGCCGACGCCGGCGGCGGCGAGGTAGAGCGACGACGGCGAGCCGAGGCCGCCCGCGCCGATCATCAGCACCTTGGCGCCCAGCAGCTTGAGCTGGCCGGCCTCGCCGACCTCCGGGATCACGAGGTGGCGGCTGTAGCGGCGGCGGCGCTCGGCGTCGAGCACCTTGGGCTCGGACCAGGGGTTGCCGGCCTGCTTCCAGCCGGAGAACCCGCCGGCGAGCGAGACGACGTCGGTGTAGCCGAGCTCGGCCAGCGCCTTGGCGCCGAAGGCGGAGCGGGCGCCGGAGGCGCAGGAGAGCACGATGCGCTGGCTCTTGTCGGGCGCGGCGGCCTCGATGCGGGACTCGAGGAAGCCGCGCGGGATGTGCACGGCCTCATTGATCGCGCCCTGCTCGTACTCGTCCGGCTCGCGCACGTCGATCAGCAGCGGGGGCTGCGCGGAGGCGAGCTCGTCGGTCAGCTGGCGCGCGTCGATCTCGGAGATCTCCTCCTTGACCTGGGCGAGCAGTTCGCGGTACGTCGTCATCGTTCCATCACCTTCGTATCGGCCGCCACTGCGGCGCACGTGATTGTATAGCGGATTCTTATGCTGAGCGACAGCTGGTATTCGGAAAACGTGATGCGGGTCGCGGGTATTCCCGCGCCAGCCGTTCGGCCGTGAGGCCGCTGGTAGCCTGCGTTCATGGCGACGGAACCGACAGCGCGCGGCGGACTGCCGCGCACGCGCGTGCTCGCGCTCGTCGGGGTGGCCGCGGTGGTGGCGCTCGTCGTGGTCGGATTGGCCGTCCTGGCGACCGGCGGGACCGACAGCGAGCAGCCCGCCGCGGCGAAGCCGACGACCTCGGAGCCCCTGCCCGGACGGCCGTCCATCGCCGCACCGCCGTCGACCGGAGCGCCCGACGGTGCTGCCGAGCGGGTCGCCTGGGCCAAGGCGCAGCTCGCGCGCGACCCGGGGCCCGATGCCGCGCTCGTGCTCGCCGCCGCGCAGGCCGAGGCCGACGACGAGGCGGGGGCGCGCGCCACGCTGACGGCGACGCCGTCGCCCCGCACGGAGGCCGCTCTGGCACTGCTCGACTACGACACGGCGAATCCCGCTCCCGCGATCGAGCGCCTGCGCGCGCTCGCCGCCGCGTCGCCCGACGACGGCTTCATCGGCTTCTCGCTCGGCGAGGCGCTGCTGTGGTCCGGGCAGCGCGCCGCGGGCGAGCAGGTGCTGCGCGCGGTGCGCGACGGCGCGCCCGACACGTTCTACGGCGTGGCGTCCGACAACCTCATCCATCCGTCCGCACCGGGCGGGTATCCGCCGTACATCGCGACGACGCCGCCGCCGGCAGGGCGCACGCTGGCGCAGCTCCGCGCGGCCGCCACCGCCGACGCCGGTGCGCTGCAGCCGCAGCTCGACTACGGTGCCGCGCTGCTCGCCGACGGGCAAAGGGCCGCGGCGGCCGATGCGTTCTCCGCCGCGCTCGCGGTCGATCCCTCCTCGGTGGAGGCGAAGGTCGGCAAGATCATCGCCACGTACGCGAAGGACAATCCGGCCGCCTCCTTCGGGCAGATGGGACCGCTGGTGCGCGACAACCCGGGTAACCCCTCGCCGCGCCTGCATCTCGCGATGATGCTGCTCTGGCTGCGCGATCCGGACACCGCCCGGGCCGAGCTGCGGCAGGTCGCGACGGCGGATCCCGACGGCCGTCTCGGGCAGGTCGCACAGCAGTTCCTGGACTCGCTGCAGTCCTGATCCCCCGACGACGTCCGATGTCGTCCGATGCCGCTTCTAGGGTTTCCCGTTATCCGATCGCGGAGGAGCGGAATGCAGCAGGGACTCGAGCGCGAAGGCGCAGACGAAGTGGTTGAGCCTGGCGACGCGGCTCGCACGATCCTCGCCCAGGTCGAGGAGGCCGGCACGATCTCGCAGGAGGCGCTGCGCGGCACCCTCGAGGAGCTGGACCTCACCGATCAGCAGGTCGAGGACGTGTACCGCGCGCTCGACGCCGCCGACGTCACGATCACGGAGGACGTCGTCGAGGCCGAGGAGGCCGAGCGTCCCGTGCTCGATCTCTCCACGCGCGAGGTGTCGACCGACACGCTCCAGCTGTTCCTCAAGGACATCGGCCGCGTGCCGCTGCTCACCGCCGCGCAGGAGATCGAGCTGGCCAAGCGCATCGAGAAGGGCGACCAGCGCGCGAAGCAGCACATGATCGAGGCCAACCTGCGCCTGGTCGTGTCGATCGCGAAGAACTACCGCAACCAGGGCCTGCCGTTCCTCGACCTGATCCAGGAGGGCACGATCGGCCTGGTGCGCGCCTCGGAGAAGTTCGACTACCGCAAGGGCTACAAGTTCTCGACGTACGCGACGTGGTGGATCCGCCAGGCCGTGGCGCGTGCGCTGGCCGACAAGGGCCGCACGATCCGCATGCCCGTCCACGTGGTGGAGAAGCTCAACAAGGTCGCGCGCATCGAGCGCCGGCTGCTCGCCGAGCTCGGTCGCGACCCCACGGTCGAGGAGCTGTCCGAGGCCTCCGAGGTCTCCGTCGCCGACATCGAGTACATCCGCCGCTCGGCGCAGGCGCCGATCTCGCTGGAGAAGCCCGTCGGCGAGGAGGACGAGTCGACCTTCGGCGACTTCATCCAGGACACCGTCGGCCCGCGCCCCGATGAGGCCGCCGAGATCGTCCTGCAGCGCGAGGCGCTGCAGAGCATCCTCGGCATGCTCTCGTACCGCGAGCGTCGCGTCCTCGAGCTGCGCTACGGGCTCGACGGCCACGATCCGCGCACCCTCGACGAGGTCGGACGGGCGTTCAACGTCACGCGCGAGCGCATCCGCCAGATCGAGAACCAGAGCCTGCGCAAGCTGCAGGCGATGGCGGCGGCGC
>CAZPQP010000227.1:0-3080 GCA_964588635.1 uncultured Bifidobacterium sp. | reverse complement strand
TTGCCGGCCTTGAGGCAGCGGGTGCAGACGTAGGCGCGAACGGCGACGCCGTTCTTGAGGATGCGCAGCTTCTGCAGGTTCGCGTCGAAGCGGCGCTTCGTGGCGATCATGGAGTGGCTGCGGTTATTGCCGAAGGACGGACCACGGCCACAGGAGGAGCAGATGCGCGACATGGGCGGAAGTATGCTGGTTCCCATCGATCCCCGCAAACGGGAACCGTCACCGCACCGTGCCGCCTCAGCCCCTGCCGCCGCTCTCGACCCTCGCCGCAAGCGCGCGCGCACGGCTGGCTGGCGAGCGCGAGCATCTGAACGCCATCAACGTCTATCCCGTCGCGGACGGCGATACCGGCTCGAACCTGCTGGCGACCGTCGATGCGGTCGCGACCGCGCTGCGGGCGAGCCCCGGCGACCCGGCGCGCGTGGCGGCTGACGCTGCGCTGCTGGGCGCGCGTGGCAACAGCGGCACGATCCTGTCCGCCTTCGTCCGGGCGAGCGTGCTGTCGCTGCAGGCGCCGGTCGACGGGGCCGCCGTCCGAGCGGCCCTGCTCGCCGGTGCCGAGGCCGCCTACGCCGCGGTGCCGCAGCCGGTGGAGGGGACGATGCTCACCGTCGCCCGTGCGGCGGCCGAGGCGAGCGCAGGGGAGACCGTCGACGAGGCCCTGCGGTCCGCGCTCAGCGGTGCGCGCATCGCGCTCGACCGCACGCCTGAGCAGCTCGGCACGCTCGCCGACGCCGGTGTCGTCGATGCGGGAGCGGCCGGCATCGTCGCCATCCTCGAGGGGCTCGTCGCCGCGCTCGACGGCGAGACGATCATCGATGCTGCGGCCGCGGAGCCCGTGCCCGTGGCCCACGTCCACGATCCGACGAGCCGGTACCGCTGGTGCATCGGCTTCGTCCTCCGCGGCGCCGATGTCGAGGGCGTGCGTGCCGCGGCGGGCACGTGGGGCGATTCGGTCGTCGTCGTCGGCGATGCGGACCTCGCGCGCGTGCACGTGCATGCGGATGACGCCGACGCCGTGCTGACGGCAGCCGCGGCCTTCGGCGCGGTCGCCGAGCCGGCAGTGTCCGACATGCGCGCCGGCATCCGCGAGGCAGCAGCGATCCGAGCCGGCGGCACGGCCATCGTCTACGACTCGACGGCCGACCTGCCCGTGCCGGACCGCGACTCGTGGCGGATGGTGCCGTTGACCGTCCACTTCGGCGACGAGGAGGTGCGTGATTACGTGGATCTCACCGTCGAGGAGTTCTACGCGCGCCTGCAGACCGACGCGGAGCATCCGCGCACCTCTCAGCCCTCACCGGGTGCATTTGCGGCGGTCTACGCCGAGCTGCTCGAGACGTATGACCACGTCGTCTCGATCCACATCTCGTCGAAGCTGAGCGGCACCTGGGCCTCCGCACAGGCCGCGGCCCGCGACTTCCCGGACCGGGTGACGGTGATCGACAGCCTCAACGTGTCGATGCCGCTGGCGCTCGCCGTGATGCGCGTGCAGCAGGCCCTCGATGACGGCGTCGCCCCGGCCGACCTCCCGGCCGTCGTGGAGCGCGCGCGTCGCAGCTGCGACTGCCTCTTCAGCGTGCCGACGCTCGAGTACCTGCAGCGGGGCGGGCGCATCGGGCGCGCGCAGGCGCTCGTCGGGTCGCTGCTCGGGGTGCGTCCGCTGCTCGCGATCGAGGACGGCGAGGTCGTGCCGGCGGGCAAGGTGCGCGGTGCCGACCGCGTGCTGCCGGCGCTGGTCGCCGAGCTCGTGCGCCGGTCGGTGCCCTACGCCGAGATCGACGTCGCGATCGCGCACGCCGCGGACCCGCAGGCCGCGGCGGAGCTGGAGCGCCTGGTCCGCGATGCGCGCGACGGCATCCGCTCGGTGCGCGTCCTCACGCTGGGTGCGGTGATCGGCGCGCACGCCGGCCCCGGCGCGCTCGGGCTGGCCTACGTCGCGCTGGACTGATCGTCGGCCGCGGCCTGGGCCGCCTTGCGCTGACGATGCTCGGACACGAGACGCGTGCCCTGGACGACGGCTCAACCGGGGCCGTAGACGGGCCGTTTGAGGATCGTCGTCACGATGGCGATCGCGAGCCACGCGACGATCAGGGCTGGGATCCACCACGGCATGCCCACACGCTATCAGCCGGGTTGGGGGTCCCGGGCCAAAATGTTATAGTGCGCAACATGAGCGAATATCAGATCACCTACTGGCGCGACATCCCGTCCATGGTCATGGCCCGCGAAGGCGACGAGACGGCTCGAGCCCAGCTCGCGCAGCGCTTCCAGGAGGCGATCGACGAAGCCGCCATGCGCCTCGGTGAGTCCGATGCGGACGCGTACATGGAGGGGTGGCGCAAGGGCGAGTGGACCCCCGCCGAGGGTACGCCCACCGATGTCGTGCAGCGCATCGCCAACGATCTCGAGGCCGACCTCGACGAGGATCGCCTCAACGCCCTGCTCGACGAGCTCGGCCCGGCCCAGGAGGCATGACATGAGCGGCATTCTCGAGACCCTGCAGGGCGGCGGGCACCTTCTCGGTGACGGCGCGATGGGCACGATGCTCCAGGACGCCGGTCTCACCGACGGCGGCGCGCCCGAGCTCTGGAATGTCGAGCACCCCGAGAAGATCGAGGCGATTCTCGAGGCGTACGCCGAGGCCGGCGCCAACCTGATCACCACCTGCACGTTCGGCGGCACGCGTCCGCGTCTGGAGATGCATGACCTCGGCGATCGCGTCGAGGAGCTCAACCGGGCCGGCGCCGAGGTGGCGCGCAAGGTGGCGGACCGTCATCCCGGCGCGTACGTGCTCGGCGACGTCGGCCCGAGCGGCGACCTGATGGAGCCCATGGGCACGCTCACGCCCGAGTCCGCGCAGGAGCTCTTCGCGGAGCAGATCCGCGGCCTCGTGGCCGGCGGCGCCGACGCGATCCTGATCGAGACGATGAGCGATCTGCAGGAGGTCGAGGCCGCCGTCAACGCGGCCAAGGCCGAGGCGCCGGGTCTGCCGATCCTCGTGACGATGTCGTTCGACACCAATCTGCGCACGATGATGGGCGTCAAGCCCGGCCAGGCCGTCGAGGCCGTCAGCGCGA
>CAZPQP010000226.1:0-3138 GCA_964588635.1 uncultured Bifidobacterium sp. | reverse complement strand
GACGTCGAGGTCGTGCAGTACCGCGAGCGCCTGACGAGCGAGAACATCGACCGCATCCTCGCGGGCTACGACGTGGTCGTCGACGGCACCGACAACTTCCCCACGCGCTACCTGCTCAACGACGCCAGCGTGAAGCACAACATCCCCGTCGTGCACGCCTCGATCTTCCGCTTCGAAGGCCAGCTGACGGTCTTCAAGCCGCACGAGGGCCCCTGCTACCGCTGCCTGTTCCCCGAGCCGCCGCCGGTCGAGCTCGCCCCGAGCTGCGCCGAGGGCGGCGTCCTCGGCGTCCTGCCCGGCATCATGGGCACGCTGCAGGCCACCGAGGCGCTCAAGCTGATCCTCGAGATCGGCGATCCGCTCGTCGGGCGCCTGCTGCTCGCCGATGCGCTCGACATGTCCTTCCACGAGGTGCAGCTGCGCCGCGATCCCAACTGCCCGGTCTGCGGCGAGCACGCCGGCCCGATCGAGTACATCGACTACGACGAGTTCTGCGCGGGCGGTGCCCACGCGAGCGCCCACTAGGAGCCCCGTGTCCATCTCCTTCCGCATGCCCCCCATCCTCCGCCCGCAGGTCGGCGGCGCCCGCCAGGTCGAGGCCAACGGCGCGACGCTCGGCGAGGCGCTCGAGGATCTCTTCACGCAGTACCCCGGCGTGAAGGAGCAGATCGTCGACGGCGAGGGTGAGATCAACCGCTTCGTCAACGTCTACGTGCAGAACGAGGACGTCCGCCTCGGCGACGGCCTCGCGACCCCCGTGCCGGACGGCGGCACCGTGATCATCCTGCCCGCGATGGCCGGCGGCGCCCGCTGATGAGCCGCGGCTCCGTCACCCCGCCGCCCACCGTACGTGGCGGCGGCGATGTGCTGAGCGCGATCGGCAACACGCCGCTCGTCGAGCTGCCGCACCTGCGCCCCGAGGGTGGCGCCCGCATCTTCTCGAAGCTCGAGATGCTCAACCCGTCCGGCTCGATCAAGGATCGCGTCGCGCTGAGCCTGATCGAATCCGCCGAGGCGCAGGGCCTGCTCGCGCCCGGCCAGACGATCATCGAGCCGACCAGCGGCAACACCGGCATCGCGCTCGCGATGATCTGCGCCGTCAAGGGCTACAACTTCCGCGCCGTGATGCCGGAGTCCGCGACGCCCGAGCGCGTCCAGCAGATCTCGATGTACGGCGCCGAGATCGTGTTCTCGCCCGGCGAGCTCGGCTCGAACGGCGGCGTCGCGCTGGCGCGCGAGCTGGCGGCGGCCGATCCCAGCCTCTACATGCCGTTCCAGTACGCGAACGCCGAGAACCCGAACGCGCACTACCGCACGACCGGCCCGGAGATCATCGAGGCGCTCGACGGCAAGGTCGACGCGTTCGTCGCCGGCCTCGGCACGGGCGGCACGCTGATGGGCACCGGCCGCGCGCTGCGCGAGGCGAACCCCGACGTCCAGATCATCGCCGCCGAGCCGCTCCAGGGCGAGGCCGTGATGGGCCTGCGCTCCCTGGAGGACGGCTACACGCCGGAGATCCTGGACATCACGCAGCTCGACCGCAAGATGCTCGTCACCAACCTCGAGTCCGTCCAGGCGATGCGCGATCTGCTCACGCACGAGGGCATCTGGGTCGGCGTGTCGTGCGGTGCGGCCATGCACGTCGCCCGCCAGGTCGCTGCCCAGATGGATCCCGACCAGAACGTCGTCACCGTCTTCGCCGACGGCGGCGCCCGCTACGCCTCCGCCAACCTGTTCACCGAGCAGGACGAGGACAAGCTCGAGGACATCCTGGAGTCCAAGCTCTGGTGGTAGCCGACGGCCCGCTGATCCTCTCGCGGGACATGCTCGACCAGATCGTGGCGCACGCCCGTGCCGGGCTGCCGAACGAGGCCTGCGGGATCCTCGCCGGCCTCGACGGCCGTGCCACGCGGTTCCTGCCCGCCGTCAACGGCGAGGCGAGTCCATACTTCTACTCGATCGAGGCGCAGGACCTGCTGCGCATCGTGATGGACATCGAGGACGCCGACGAGGACATCGTCGCGATCTACCACAGCCACGTCGAGAGCCCGGCGTTCCCGTCGCGGACCGACGTCGAGCTGGCGGCCTGGCCGGACGCGGCGTACATGATCGTGAGCCTCGGGTCCGAGCCGCCGGAGGTCAAGGCCTTCTCGATCCGCGACGGCAAGATCAGCCGGCGCGAGCTCGACGTCGTCGGCTGATCGACTACGCCGACTTGCGCCGCGAGGTCAGCTGCGCCGGTTCCTCGACGTCGTCCTCCTCTTCGACGACCGGCGTCGGCAGCGTCGTCGTCTCGAAGGCCGTGGAGAGGCCGATCACCGACTGCGTGCGGGTGACACCGTCGACGGTGCGGATCTCGTGCAGCACGCGCTCGAGGTCGGACGTGCTCTCGGCGCGGACCTTCAGCAGGTAGCCCCACTCGCCGGCGACGGCGTGGCACTCCAGCACGTTCGGCACGGCCTCCAGGCGCTTGGGGAGATCGGGCTGATCGAACGCGGCGTTGTCCACGAACACGAACGCGACGACGCCGTAGCCGAGCGCATCCGCATCGACGACGGCGCGATAGCCCTTGATGACGCCACGGGCCTCGAGCTTCTTGACGCGCTCGTGCGCCGCGGCCTGCGAGAGGCCCACGCGCTTGGCGAGCTCGCCGTACGTCGTCTTCCCATCCTCTTGGAGAATGGAGATGATCTGCCAATCGATCGGGTGCATGGGCTCCGTTACCGAATATTTACGAGTTTGGACTTGCTTTGACCGAAGAATCTCTGGTAGGGTACACCCACGACGAACGGAAATCCACCCCGTTCATACCGGAGCCCCATTATGCAGCCCTTCGCAGCACTCTCCCTCCTCCACAGCCGCCCCGGCCACGACCACCAGGTCAACGCCGAGCGCCCGGCTCGCGAGGCGCGTGCGCGGCGCCGCCCGGTACTGCGCACCAAGCGCGTCTGACGCTTTTCTCTCCACCCTCCTCTCCTCTCCTCCAGTCTCAGCCCCGGTTGCATGACCGGGGCTGAGCTGTTTCTGGGGTGATGTGCAGGCGCTCCGCGCCTGCACATCACCCCAGAACCTGCTCAGCCTCACAGGATCCGGGTCCATGTCCGGAGGGCTCCGTGAAGGCATCAGAGGCTCTTGCCT
>CAZPQP010000225.1:0-3227 GCA_964588635.1 uncultured Bifidobacterium sp. | reverse complement strand
CGACGAGGAGGCCCAGTCGATCGGCACCGTCGGCGAGGCCGTCGACTTCATCGTCGCCCGCGCTGACTGATCCCAATCGTCCGATTGCACGGCGACTCGACGCCCTGGCGGCCGAGTCGCGCACCCGTGCGCTGACGCACGCGAGCTGGGCCGCGTCGCCCGGCGACTCGTATGAGCGATACGAGTTGCTGGGCGATGCGGTGCTCGACCTCGCGCTCGGCGCCTTTCTCCTCGAGCGCTTTCCCGCCGCCGCCGAGGGCGAGCTGTCGCGGATCAAGAACCAGCTGCGCTCCGCCCGCTTCTGCGCCGTCGTGGCGCGTAACGAGGGCCTCGGCGAGCGTCTGGCGGCCGGGATGGTCGGCACCGCGCACGAGCACGGCGCCTGGCGGCTCTCGATCAACCGCTCGGTGCTGGCGGACCTTACGGAGGCCGCGCTCGGCGCGATCTTCCTGGAGCGCGGCTGGGACGAGGCGAATGCGGCCGCCGTCGAGGCCTTTGCGCCGCTCCTCGACCACGCGCTCGATCCCCGTGTCGACCCCAAGACGGCACTCCAGGAGCTCCTGCAGCGTCAGGGGCGCCGTGTAGCGTACGAATCCGTGGAGGAGACCGGACCAGCGCACGCGCGCCACTACCGCGTGGTGGCGATCATCGACGGCGATGTCCGCGGTGAAGGCGAGGGCGCGTCGCGCCGCGCCGCCGAGCAGCACGCCGCTCGCCGGGCCATGCGCGCGCTCGAGGGCGGCGGCGCATGAGGCTCACCCGCATCCGCATCAAGGGCTTCAAGAGCTTCGCCGACGAGACGGAGCTGCAGTTCGACAAGGGCGTCGGCGTGATCGTGGGGCCGAACGGCTCCGGCAAGTCGAACATCGCCGAGTCCCTGCGCTGGGCGATGGCGTCGCAGGCGCCGAGCGAGGTGCGTGTCGCGACCGGCCTCGACGTGCTCTTCAGCGGCTCTGAGGGGCGCGCCGCGGCGGGCGTCGCCGAGGTTGAGCTGGTCCTCGAGGACGAGGGCGGCGTCGCACCGGGCGGGCGTCCCGAGCTGTCGATCCTGCGTCGCCTCAGCCGCGACGGCGAGAGCCAGTACATGCTCAACCGCGTGCCGGTGCGCCGGCTCGACGTGCACGAGGTGCTGGCCGACATCGGCCTCGGCAAGGACAGCCACGCCATCATCGGCCAGAACCAGGTCGATCAGGTGCTGCTCGCCAGCCCGTCGGTGCGCCGCGGGCTGATCGAGGAGGTTGCCGGTCTCGGAAAGTTCAAGCGCCGCCGGGTGCGCGCACAGCAGAAGCTCAACCGCGTCGAGCGGCACCTGGTCGAGGCGCGCACGAAGCAGGCCGAGATCCAGGGGCGCCTGCGCCCGCTCGCGCTGCAGGCGTCCGCCGCCGAGCGCGCCGCGCTGATGGAGGCCGAGCTCCTCGAGCTGCGCCTCGAGCTCGTGCTGTCGGCGATGGCCGAGACGCGGCGCGACCGCGGCATCCGCCAGAACGAGCTGCGCGAGGCCCGCGCGCTGCAGGATCAGCTCGACGCCTCCGCGGCGGAGGTCGTGAAGCGCCGCGAGGCCGCCGAGGCCGCGCTGGGCGCGCTCGTCAGCGAGCAGGAGTCCGCCTCGCGCCTCGTCCAGCGCCTCGACGCCGGAGTCGAGCGCCTCACCGATCGTGCCACGCAGCTCGAGGAGCGCCGCGAGGAGTTCGCCCACGACATCGAGCGGCTGCGCATCCGCGCGAGCCGCCTGATCGACGAGGCGGCCGCCACGGCCACCGCGGCGGCCTCCGTCGAGATGCAGGCCGAGCGCGAGCGCGCCGAGCTCGCCGCCGACCCCGACGACACGGGCATCGAGGATCGCTTCGCCGCAGCCACGCAGGCCTCGGAGACCGCGCTCGGCGCCGTGCTCGAGGCGCGTCGCGCCGAGGCCGAGCACGAGGGGCGTCTGGCGCGGGCCAATGCCGAGGCCACCGAGAACCGCGAGCGCGCGGCCGCCGCGTCGGCGCGTCGCGAGGAGCTGGGCGAGGGCGTGGGGGAGCGCGAGGAGGCTCGCCGCGCCGCGCGGGTGCTGCTCGAGACGATCGAGGCGCATGTCGTCGCCGCACGTGAGGCGCTCGCCGAGGCCGAGCGCGCCGAGCAGGAGGCCCGCACCGCCGCCGACGAGGCGCGCCGCCACGAGGCCGATGTCCGCGGCGCCGCCGCGGCGGCCGACGCCAAGGCGCAGAGCTCCGAGGCGCGCCTCAAGGAGCTGAAGGAGTCAATCGAGCGCGGCGACGGCCTCGACGGTGCGCTGGTGCGCCTGCGCGATCGCGGCGTCTCGCTCATCACCGACCAGATCCGCCCTGATCAGGGCGTTGAGCGCGCCGTCGCCGCCGTTCTCTCGTGGCGGGCCACCGAGGCCGTCGCGCGCGCGGCCAGCGACGCCGTCGACCTGCTCGCCGATGACGCCCTCGAGGGCGCCGCACTGCTCTGCCTCGACCGTCTCCCCAGCCGACAGGCGGAGGGTCCGGGCGTGCCGCTCGCCTCGCGCGTGCAGACCTCCGGCGACGTGCCGAACGGCCTCTTCGACGGCGTCCTGCTCGTCGAGCGCTCCGAGGATCTGCTCGACGTCCGTCGCGGTATCGGCGTGCTCGCCGACGGGCGCGGCTTCGACGCCGACCGCGGCATCGCATTCCGCGCCGGCGACGCCGCTGGTCGCGCGCTGGCGCGCAAGCGCGACCTCGCCGGCGTCGAGCAGCAGGTCCGCGACGACCAGGCCGGTCGCACGGCTGCGGCCGCGGCGCTCGCCGACGCCACGCGGCAGCGCGAGTCGGTCGAGCAGGCCGAGACCGTCACCCGCACCGCCGTCGCCACCGCGCGCGATACCCAGCTGCGCCTCGAGCGCGAGCTCGGCGACGCCGGCCGCGAGGCCGACCGCCTGGCGCGCCTCGACGAGGCCACCGCCGAGCGCCTGCGCACCGCCAGCGAGGATGCCGAGACGTCCGCGGCGCGTGCCGCCGCCGCGCAGACCGAGGTCGCGGCGCTCGAGAGCGGCCTGGCCGCCCTGCGCGAGCGCGTCGCCGAGCGCACCGCCGAGCACGAGGCCGCCGAGGCCGTCCGCGTCGGACTGCAGACCGAGGTCGCCGACCGCCGCGGCCGTCGGGCCGCCTCCGAGGAGCGCGCCGAGCGCGCCCGCGTCGAGGGCGCCCGCCTGCGGACGCTGGCCACCGAGCAGGAGCGCCAGGCCGAGCTCGCCCAGAAGGGCG
>CAZPQP010000224.1:0-3258 GCA_964588635.1 uncultured Bifidobacterium sp. | reverse complement strand
GCCGAGGTCGAGGCCGAACTCGAGGACGCGTCGGATGTCGAGCTCGAGGCCGACGAGGGCGACAACGCCTAGCGCGCCCGGGCCCGAGCGCACGTGCTCGGGCTGCGGGCGGCGTCGACCGCAGAGCAGCCTCGTGCGGCTCTCGGTCGACGCCGCCGGCGCGCTCGTGATCGGCCGCGGCGCGGGGCGGGGGACGTATCTGTGTCCGTCAGCGGACTGCGTGGGCGCCGCGGTGCGCTCGCGCGCCATTCCGCGGCGTCTGCGGACCGCCGTCGAGATCCCGGAAGACCTTGCGGCGCTGGTGATCGCGGCGCTGCCGGGGGGCTGAAATCCGCATGGCTGATAGGATCCTCGGCTGATGGCTAAACGACGAATCGTTGAAATCGCGCGTGAGCGCGGGCTCGATCCGAATGAGGTCGCCCGCGTCCTCTTCGAGGCCGGCGTGCCGATTCAGCGGGACATGGTCGATGAGGTCGCCGCGGCGCGTGCGCTGGCCGGCTCCAAGCCGAAGAAGCCGCCGGCGAAGAAGAAGCCCGCCGCCGCCAAGAAGCCCGCTGCCGCCGCCAAGGGTGCTGCTGCCGCCGAGGCCAAGCCGCTCGATCCGGCCGCCGCGCACCCCAACGCGATCAAGCCCGAGCCCGTCGAGCCGCCCAAGAAGAAGGAGGAGGCCGCTCCCGCTGCTGCAGCCGGTGAGCGCCCCGCCCGCGATTCCCGTCCTCCCCGTGCGACCTCGGGCGGCAGCCGCTTCGCCCCGCCGCCGCCCCCGGGTGGCGCTCCCGCTGGGCGCGCGCGCCCGCAGCGCGGCGTGCCGCAGGGCAAGAAGCGCCGTGTCGTCATCGATTCGCAGGCCGCTCGCGGCCCGCGCGAGCGCCCGCAGCGCGGCGGCCGCGGTGGCGGGGATCGCGAGGTGCGCGAGGAGAAGCCGGTCGTCCGCCCGACGGGCCCGGTCACGGTGCCCAGCGGCGTCACCGTCAAGGAGTACGCGGAGAAGCTCGGGGTCTCCACGGCCGAGATCATCAAGACGATGATGGGCCTGGGCGAGTTCGTGACGATCACGCAGTCGCTCACCGACGAGGCGATCGAGATCATCGCCGCCGAGTTCGAGCGCCCCGTCACCATCCAGAGCGCGGAGGAGGAGCTCGACGACATCGTCATCGAGGACGATCCGGCCACCCTCAAGCCGCGCGCGCCCGTCATCACCGTCATGGGCCACGTCGACCACGGCAAGACCACGCTGCTCGACGCGATCCGCGAGACCAGCGTCGTCGCGGGCGAGGCCGGTGGCATCACGCAGCACATCGGCGCGTACCAGGTCGACGTCGGCGATCGTCAGGTCACCTTCCTCGACACGCCGGGCCACGAGGCGTTCACCGCCCTGCGCGCCCGCGGCGCCAAGCTGACCGACGTCGCCGTGCTCGTGGTCGCCGCCGACGACAGCGTGATGCCCCAGACGCTGGAGGCCATCGACCACGCGAAGGCGGCCGAGGTGCCGATCGTCGTCGCCGTGAACAAGATCGACAAGCCGGGCGCGAATCCGCAGAAGACCCGTCAGGACCTCGTCACGCACGGGCTGCAGCCGGAGGACTGGGGCGGCGACACCGTCTTCGTCGACGTCTCCGCCAAGGAGAAGACCGGGCTCGACAACCTGCTCGAGATGCTGCTGCTCCAGGCCGACGTCCTCGAGCTCAAGGCCAACCCCGACGCGCCGGCCTCCGGCCCGATCGTGGAGTCGCGCCTCGACGTCGGCCGCGGTCCCGTCGCGACCATGCTCGTCCAGCGCGGCACGCTCAAGCAGGGTGACGCCGTGGTGGCGGGAGACGCCTGGGGCAAGGTCCGCGTCATGCTCGACGAGCACGGCGTGAAGCTCGAGACCGCCGGCCCCGCCGAGCCCGTCGAGATCGTCGGCTTCGACAAGCCGCCGCCGGCCGGCGAGGTCTGCCGCGTTGTCGACTCCGAGCGCGATGCGCGCCACCTCGCGCAGAAGCGCGCCGCGCGCCTGCGCGCCGAGGAGCTCTCGCGGCGCAGCCAGAAGTCGATCTCGCTCGAGGACCTCTTCAAGCAGGTCTCCGACGGCAAGGTCCGCGATCTCAACCTCGTCATCAAGGGCGACGTGCAGGGCTCCGTCGAGGCCGCCGTCTCCGAGCTCGACAAGATCAAGAGCGAGGAGGTCGCCGTCCGCGTCATCCACACGGGCGTCGGCGGCATCACGGAGTCCGACATCATGCTGGCCGCCGCCTCGAAGGCGATCGTCGTCGGCTTCAACGTCCGTCCGAACGCCGAGGCCAAGAACCTGGCCGAGCGCGAGGGCGTCGACATCCGCACCTACAAGGTCATCTACAAGCTGACCGAGGATATCGAGGCCGCGCTCGTCGGCATGCTGACGCCGGACATCGTCGAGGAGATCACGGGCACCGCCGAGGTGCGCCAGCTGTTCAAGGCGTCGAAGATCGGCACGATCGCGGGCTGCATGGTCACGAGCGGCACCATCACGCGCGGCTCCAACGCCCGCGTCATCCGCGACGGCGTGATCACGTGGGACGGCGAGATCGACTCGATCCGCCACCTCAAGGACGAGGTCAAGGAGATCAAGGAGGGCTTCGAGTGCGGCATCGTGCTCAAGGGCTTCTCCGATCTCGAAGAGGGCGACGTCCTCGAGGGCTACGTCTCCAAGTCCGTCGAGCGCACGGAGCTCTAGGCCCGGCACATGGCGCGGGAGTTCGAGCTCGCAGATCTCGGCGGGGGCGCGCATCGCATCACCATGCCGCTGCCGTGGGCGCTCGATCACACGCACTGCTACGCGCTCGAGGCACCCGAGGGCTGGACGATCATCGACACCGGCCTCGGCACGCCCGGCACGGTGCGCCGCTGGACTGAGGCGCTCGAGCTGCTCGGCAATCCGTCGATCCATCGCATCGTCGTCACGCACTACCACCCCGATCACATCGGCTGCGGTGGGCTGCTCGCCGATCTCGTCCAGCCGGACGAGATCGTGCAGGGACGCCTCGACGCCGCGCTCTCCCGGAACGCCTGGGTCGACATGGACATCGAGGGCGTCTACGACCACATGTTCGGCAACGGCATGTCGGCCGAGATGGCGCGCGAGGCGGCCGATGACGAGGGCAACTCGCCCGTCACGATCCCGGAGCCGACGCACCTCGTGGACGAGGGGAATCTCGTCCGCGTGGGGGACGAGGACTTCCGCGTCCTGCACCTGCCGGGCCACGCCGACGGCCACATCGCGCTGCACGGCCTGACGAC
>CAZPQP010000223.1:0-3265 GCA_964588635.1 uncultured Bifidobacterium sp. | reverse complement strand
ACCCCTACTCGTGATCAGCGGAACCACCCGACTGCTCGGCGTGATCGGCGACCCGGTCTCGCACTCGCGCTCGCCGCGCATGCAGAACGCCGCCCTCAAGCAGATGGGCCTCGACTGGGCGTACGTGCCACTGCACGTCACGGCCGACCAGCTCGAGCACGCGCTGCGCGGCCTGCACGCGCTCGGCTTCGTCGGCGCGAACGTCACCGTCCCGCACAAGGAGGCCGTCGCGCAGCTCGTCGACGAGCTGCGTCCCGTCGCCAAGGCGAGCGGCTCGGTCAACACGATCACCGTCGCCGCCGATGGGCGCCTGATCGGCGACTCGACGGATGGCCCGGCGATCGCCGCCGCCATCTCGTCGGAGGTGGGGGAGCGCTACGCCGGCACCGTCACCGTGCTCGGCGCCGGCGGCTCGGCTCGTGCCGCCGCTGCCGCCCTCGCGCAGGACGGCTGCGCCGTGCAGATCCACGCGCGCCGGCCTGAGGCGTCCGCGGCGCTGGCCGACGATCTCGCCGGCACCGGCGACGTCGTGGCCGTCGCCGAGCTGCCCGATCCGGTCGGCGGTGTGATCGTCAACTGCACCCCCGTCGGCGCGCTCGTCGATCCGGACGGCATGCCGCTGCCGGCGTCGCGCCTGCTCGACGTCCGCGTCGTCGTCGATCTGGCCTACCGCGCCGACGCCACGCCGACGCCGCTGATCACCGCCGCCGCCGAAGCCGGCTGCGCGGTCGTCGACGGCCTCGAGATCCTCGCCCGTCAGGGCGCGCACGCGCTGGAGATCTGGACGGGCGAGACGGCGCCGCTCGAGACGATGCTCGCCGCCGCGCGCGGCACGTGATCCTCGTCGGGCTCGTCGCCGGCGCTCTGCTCGGACTGCTCGCGGTGCCCGTCGTCGCGTGGCTGCCGCGCGGCATCGCCGAGCGCCTCGCGCAGCCGGCGTGGACCGCGCGCACGGGGCGGCCCGTCCCGCTCGTCGCCACCGGGGCCGCGCTCGGCGCGCTGCTGGGCGCCCTCGCCCCGGATGGCCGCACGCTCGCGCTCGGCCTGGTGCTGCTCGCCGTGCTGCTGCCCGCGACCGCGATCGACATCGCGTGGCGCGTCGTCCCCGACACGCTCGTGCTGACGGGTGCGCTCGGCGGTCTCGCGGTGGTGGCGCTGGCGATGCCGGACGAGCTCGTGCCGCACCTCGTGGCCGGGCTGCTCGGCGGGGTGGGGGCGCTGCTGGTCGCCGTGGCGGCCCGCGGCGGCTTCGGTCTCGGCGACGTCAAGGTGATCGCGATGACGGGTCTCGTGCTCGGCGCCGCGCTGCCGCTCGCCGTCGTCGGCGGGCTGCTCGTCGCCGGACTCGTCGCCGTGCCGGTGCTGCTCGTGCGCGGCCGCGGCGCCACGCTCCCGCTGGTGCCGTTTCTGGCGGCCGGCGCGCTACTGGCCTGCCTGGCGCCCACGCGCACGGCGATCGGGCTCTGACGGCACGTTTGCGACTGTGACGAAACCGTGATGTTCCGCTCACGAGATGGCCATCATTCCCGCGTAGTCTTGATCTCAGGCGACGGCCCCTCCCTCAGTACCGTCGCCCGACGAGCCCAGTAGGCCGTCCGGTCTCACCGCCATCCGGCGGATCCTCCCAACCGCGAGCGTCGCGCCCCCCGGGGCGCGGCGCTCAAGTGGTAGAGGGGGCGCAGACCACCGGCTGGCCGTACGATTCCGGCATGGCACCGATCCGCCAGGTGGCGCCGGGAGGCGGCGTCGAGTTCGAGGTCGATCCCTCGACCGGGCATGCCGCGTGGCGCGTGGCGGGCCGACGGGCGAACGTCGCCCGGGCGCGGAGCGTCGCCGGCGATGGCGCCGTGGATCGGATCCTGCGCGAGACGATCGCGCAGCTGCGGGCGCAGGCCGCCGAGGGCGGCGAGGATCGCGAGGAGCTGCGCGCCTTCGCAGGGCGCCTGTGGATCACGCGGCACGGCGACGCGCCGAGCGCCGACGACCAGAACCGCCTGTTCTGAGCTACTGCCCGGCGAGGGCGCCGAGAGCCGCCTGCGCCTCGGCGAAGACGGGGTCGAATGCCGCGGCCGTCACCGGCGTGGACGCCGCCGTGGCCAGCGCGTCCACCGCGCGCACGGCGCGCACGTAGTCGCCCGGCGCCAGCGCCTCGAACGACGCGCGCTGCGCGGTCAGCTGCCGCTTCACGCGGGTGATGCGCTCCTGCGCGTCGGCATACGGCGTCGGCTTGATGATCTTCCCGTCCGGCACCGCGCTGTCGTACAGCTCCTTGGCGGGAGCGAGCTCGGCGTTGAGCACGCGGGCGTTGAGCCGCACCTGGTCGGCCAGCGTCTGCAGATCCGGGGCGGCCGAGCGCCCGAAGTAGCTCCCGATCGAGAAGCCGATGACCAGCGCCAGAATCGTGAACACGGCGCCGCCGATGATCACGCGGCCGGTCAGGCCGTTGCCGTCGTTCTGCCAGGCGCTCATGGTCGAAGCATGCCCGACACCCGCGCGGAGGAGGGAGTTAGGGTACCCTTCCATTCGTGACCGCGCCCATCGCACTGCGTCTCGAGGGAGTCCGTCGGCGCTTCGGCGACGTCGCGGCGCTGGATGACGCCTCCCTGACGGTGCAGGCCGGTGAGGTGATGGCCATCCTCGGACCGTCGGGCTGCGGCAAGACGACGCTGCTCAACCTGGTGGCCGGGCATCTGCGCCCCGAGGCCGGCCGCGTCACGATCGGCGACCGCGTGGTGGCCGACGACGGCTGCTGGGTCGCGGCGCAGGATCGCCGCGTCGCGATGGTGTTCCAGGACTACGCCCTGTTCCCGCACCTGACGGTGGTCGAGAACGTGGTCTTCGCGCTGCCCAAGGGGCAGCGTCGTGACGGCGAGGAGCGCGCCCGCGAGCTGCTGGCCCTGCTCGACGTCGAGGAGCTCGCCGAGCGCCGCCCGACCGAGCTCTCCGGCGGGCAGCAGCAGCGCGTCGCGCTGGCCCGTGCACTGGCGCAGGACCCCGAGCTGATCCTGCTGGACGAGCCGTTCTCGAGCCTCGATCAGGGCACGCGCGACGACGTCCGCAACGAGCTCATCGGGCGTCTCCGGCAGACCGGGCTCACCTGCATCTTCGTGACGCACGATCAGGAGGAGGCGCTGTCGGTCTCCGACCGCGTGGCCGTCATGCACGAGGGTCGCATCCTGCAGGTCGACCAGCCGGAGGTGCTCTACCGCAAGCCCTTCTGCAGCGAGGTCGCCGACTTCCTCGGCCGCGCCAACGTGCTCGACGG
>CAZPQP010000222.1:0-3283 GCA_964588635.1 uncultured Bifidobacterium sp. | reverse complement strand
GATCCGCTCGGCTGCCTCGGCTGCTCGCGGCTCTACGCGTACGACGCGAAGGACGGGCGCCGGTACGTGGGCTGTGTCGAGGGCGTGCACCTCGCCGAGCTCGAGCTGCAGGTGCTCGAAGCCAGCGTGGAGGAGGGACGCGCCTTCGGCGGGGTCCGCGCGGCGCGCCTGCCGCTGCCGATCTGCAGTGCCACGGTCGATCCCGCCTATCCGCAGCGGCTGCCGGAGATCGGCTGCGTGAACCCGGAGTTCCACGAGCCGCCCGGCGGCGGCACGTTCACCATCAGCGTGCGCGGGGCCTCTTCGGCTTCGCCTTCGCCTGACGACGCCTGACGCCCTTCGCGTGCATGGCGCGCAACGCGCTGAGCTCCCGCGCATCGGGGCCGTTGCCCTCATGGCCCGGCGTCTCCAGGAGCATCGGCAGATCGGCCAGCTTGGGGTGGGAGAGGGTCACAGCCAGGCCGTCGCCCATCTCGCCCTCCCCGACGTTCGCATGCCGATCGCGATTGGAGCCGCACGCAGCAGCGGCGTCGTTGACGTGCAGGCAGCGCAGGCGGTCGATGCCGATGCGCGTATCGAGCTCCTCGACGAGCGCATCGAGCTGCTGCTCGTCGGTCACGTCGACACCCGACACGTAGGCGTGGCAGGTGTCGATGCACATGCCCAGCCGCGGATGGTCGACGGCGTTGATGATGCTCGCCAGCTCGATCGGATCGCGTCCGATCGTCCCGCCGGCGCCCGCCGAGTTCTCGAGCAGCAGCCAGCAGGGGTCCTTGAGGTGCTTGAGGGCGGCCTTCAGCTCCTTGACGATCTGCGGCAGCGTGGCCTCGAGACCACGGCCCTTGTGGGAGCCGACGTGCAGGACGATGCCGTCGGCCGCGATCGCGTTGGCGACGTCGATCGTGTTGCGCAGCGCCGTGCGGCTCTTCTCCAGCAGCTCGGGCTCGTCCGTGGCCAGGTTGATGAAGTAGATGGCGTGGCAGACGATGTACTGCACCTGGCCGCTCTCGCGCGCCGCGCGCAGCACCGCCAGATCGTCGGGCCGATGCGCCGTGGGCTTCCACGTGCGCGCGCTCTGGATGAAGACCTGCACGCCGTCCGCGGCGATCGCCGCCGCGCGGCCGGGCACGTTCTGCATGCCGCCAGCCGACGAGATGTGAGCGCCTGCGATCACGGAGGCAGCATACGGAGCGGCCTCGCGGGTGCCGCTGCTGCGCGCCGATCGTGCGCACCGGTACGTTTCCGTGCATGACTGTCCGCGTCCGCTTCGCCCCGTCGCCCACCGGCTTCCTCCACGTGGGAGGCGTGCGCACCGCGCTCTACAACTGGCTGTTCGCCCGCCACCACGGTGGCGTGACGGTCCTGCGCATCGAGGACACCGACACCGAGCGCGAGACCGAGGGAGCGATCGAGCAGATCCAGCGCTCGCTGGACTGGCTCGGCCTCGACTTCGACGAGTCGCCGCGCACGGGCGGTCCCAACGGCCCGTACCTGCAGAGCGAGCGCGCCGAGACGTACCAGGCCGCCGTCGACACGCTGCTCGAGCAGGGCCTCGCGTACCGCTGCTACCAGACGCCCGAGGAGCTCGAGGCCGCGCGGACGGCCGCGCGTCACACCGACGATCCGGCCGCGCCGACACGCCTCCATCGGGATCTCACGAGCGAGCAGATCAGCCGCTTCGAAGGGGAGGGGCGTCCCGCGATCATCCGCTTCCGCACGCCGCTCGAGGGCGAGACCGTCATCGAGGACCTCGTGCGCGGACGCATCGCCTTCGAGCACCGGCTGCTCGGCGACACCGTCCTGATGCGCGGCGGCGGCGCGCCCACGTACCAGCTCGCCAACCCGCTGGACGACATGGCCATGGGCATCACGCACGTCATCCGCGGCGAGGACCTGCTGCCGTCCACGCCGCGCCAGAAGCTGCTGATCGAGGCGCTCGGCGGGACATTCCCGACCACGGCGCACCTCTCGATGATCCTCGGACCCGACAAGAAGCGGCTCTCCAAGCGCCACGGCGCGGCGAGCGTGGAGGAGTTCCGCGAGCAGGGGTACCTGCCGCACGCGCTCGTCAACTTCCTCGCCCTGCTCGGCTGGAGCTGGGACGGCGAGACCGAGATCATGAGCATCGACGAGCTGATCGAGCGCTTCTCGCTCGAGCGCGTCAACCCAGCACCGGCCGTCTTCGATCACCAGAAGCTGGCCTGGATGAACGGTGCCTACCTCCGCGAGCTCGCAGGGGACGCGTACGCCGCCGGCCTCGACGCGCACCTCGCGGACGCGGCATCGCCGCTGGCCGGCAACCCGCGCCTCGGCGAGCTCGTGCCGCTGGTGCAGGAGAAGCTCGGCGCGTTCGGCGAGTTCGACGCCCTCGCCGGCTCGCTGCTCGTCGATCGCGAGCCCGACCCGGTCGCCTGGGACAAGCTCAAGGCCGACGAGAACGCCCCCAAGGTGCTCGACGCCGCGATCACCATGCTCGGCGCGATCTCCACCTTCTCGCCCGAGGCGATCGAGGGCTCCCTGCGCGGCATCTGCGACCTGCTGGGCCTGAAGCCGAAGAACGCCTTCACGCCCATCCGCATCGCCATCACCGGCTCGACCATCGCGCCAGGGCTCTACGAGTCGATCGCGTTCCTCGGACGCGAGGAGTCGCTCGCACGCCTCCGGCGCGCCCGCGCCGCCGTGTGACCCCGCGCGCAGGAGAGCGGTCGAACTGCGCGTATCGTGAGACCAGATGGCCTCCAGCAAGCGCTCCGCCGACGAGTCGGCGGAGCAGATCACCGTCGAGAAGAAGCCCAAGCGCCTCCGCGGCATCATCGCCGCGTTCCTCGCCGCGATCGTGATCATCATCGCCACCGCGATCGTCACCACCATCGCGCTCGACGCGGTGCACGGACGCACGAACCCCTTCATCGAGGCTGCGGGGGCGACGGCGCAGCAGCAGAACGACGTCGATGAGGCCCGCGCCGCCGGGTACAAGGCCGGTGTGCGGGACACCAAGCAGATCGCCAAGGACCAGCTGAACGCGCGCTACGACCAGGGCTTCGCCAAGGGCTATGCCAAGGGACGCAGCGACGTCAAGAACAACCAGGGCCAGCAGGGCGGCTACGCCGAGGGCTACAACGCCGGCGTCATCGCCGCCATCGATGCGTACAAGCGGATCATCGCGCAGGCGCAGCAGATCATCGCTGACGCCGGGCAGACGCCCGTGACGACGGCGCCGACGCCGACGACGACGACAGGGTAGGCCGCTGCCAATCTGGACCCGGGTCCAGATTCGCTTGTT
>CAZPQP010000221.1:0-3331 GCA_964588635.1 uncultured Bifidobacterium sp. | reverse complement strand
CCGCCGACGGCGTGGCCATAGGCGGCGCTGGTGGTGTAGCCGAGCGGCTCGCCGTCGCGCCAGAGGCGCTCACCGCCCCAGAGGGTCAGCTCGGGGTCGAGCGCCTTGAAGGCCACGAGGCGCTTGGGCAGGGCGTCGGCCCCGGCCTCGCGCTGCGGGAGCAGGGCGTCACGGCCGACGAAGCCGCCGGGCTTGTCCCACGCGACGGCGAAGGAGAGGCCGGCCTCGACCGGCGTCTCGTCGGGCGAGAGCTCGTGCCCCCAGGCGCGGTAGGCCTTCTCGAGGCGGAGGGAGTTGATCGCGTAGTGGCCGGCGAGCGTGGCGGCGGTCGCGTCGTCGCCGGCGGAGAGCACCGCCCGCAGCACGGACGTGGCGTCGGCAGCGGGCACGTGCAGCTCCCAGCCGAGCTCGCCGACGTAGGTGACGCGCGCGGCGTGGAGGCGGGCGTCGCCGATGCCGACCTCGCGAACGGTGCCGAAGGGGAAGGCGTCGTTGGCCAGATCGCCATCGACGAGCGGCTGCAGCAACGTGCGGCTGGTCGGCCCCATCACGCTCAGCACCGCGGATTCGGCGGTGACGTCCGCGACGGTGCAGCGGAACCCCTCCGCCCCGCGGCGCACGTGCCAGAGATCGCGGATGCGCTGGGCGGTGCCGGTGATCAGGCGGAAGCGGTCCTCGGCGAGGCGCAGGACCGTGAGGTCGCTGAAGAAGCGGCCGCGATCGTCGAGCATCGCCGTGTAGACGAGCTGGCCCGGCGGCACATCGACGTCGTTGGCGCAGAGGCGGTTGAGCACGGCCACGGCGTCGGGTCCCGTCACCTCGAGCTTCCCGAACCCGGACTGGTCGAAGACCGCAGCGGTTTCGCGGGCGGCGAGATGCTCCCGGCGGTGGTCCTCGAACCAGGACTGGCGCCCGAAGGAGTACTCCACCACCGGCGTCGTGCCCGGATCGCCGAAGAAGTTGGGACGCTCCATGCCGGCCTTCTCGCCGAACCACGCGCCCGCGCGCCGGAGCGTCTCGTGCACCGGCGAGGTGCGCAGCGGACGCCCCGTCAGCAGCTCGCGATTGGGGTACGCCATCAGGTAGTGCGTGCCGAGCGCCTCGGTGACGCGCTGGCGGAGGTACGCGAGGTCGTCCTGCTCGGGCGCGAAGCGGGCCGGATCGACCATGCTCAGGTCGAACGGCGCGTGCCCATCGATGATCCACGAGGCGAGCGCCTCGCCGACGCCGCCACCGAAGGCCATGCCAGCGGAGTTCATGCCGGCGGCGATCCAGATGCCGGGCACGCTCGGCGCGGGGCCGAGCAGGAAGTTCGAGTCGGGCGTGAACGACTCGGGGCCGTTGACGAACCGCTCGAAGCCGACCTCCTCGAGGATCGGCAGGCGGTGCTTGCCCTCCCGGAGCGGCGGGGCGAAGTGCTCCCAGTCGTCCTCGAGCAGCGCAAAGGAGAACGGGTACGGGACCGGGTCGACCTCCCACGCCTTGGTGACGGCCTGGAAGGCGCCGAGGCGGATCTTGTCGTGCACGGTGAGGTAGTACGTGCAGCCGTCCGCGTCGCGGGTGCACGGGTACATGTCGATGTCGCCCGGAATCGGGTTCGAGTCGGCGTAGTGATGCTCGACCGGGGCGAGCGGCACGCTGATCCCGTACTCGCGGGCCAGATCGCGCGTCCACATGCCGCCGGAGAGGACGATCTCCTCGGCCTCGATCACGTGGCCGTCGTCGAGCTCGACGCCGGTGGCGCGACCGCTCTCCACGCGCAGCCCGGTGACGCGCGCGTGCTCGCAGATCGTCGCGCCATGCAGTTGCGCACCCTTGGCGAGCGCACGGGCCACCCCCGCCGGCTCGACCTTGCCGTCGTCGGGGATGTACAGGCCGCCGACGAGGTCATCGCCGCGCTGGAACGGGAAGAGGTCGATCGCCTCCTGCCGGCCCACCATCTCGACGTCGATGCCGAGGTGCTGCGCCATCGCGCCGGTGCGGCGGTACTGGACCATGCGCTCCTCGTTGCGCGCCACGTAGAGCGTGCCGCACTGGCGCCAGTCGACCTTCTCCCCCGTCTCCGCCTCGAGCCCCGCGTACAGCCTGGCCGAGGTGTCGCACATCCGCGCGAACGTGCTGCTGGCGCGCAGGCGCCCGACCATGCCGGCTGCGTGCCACGTGGTGCCGCCGCCGATCTCCGTCTGCTCGAGCACCACGACGTCCCGCTCGCCGCCCTTGGCGAGGTGGTACGCGATCGAGGTGCCGATCACCCCGCCGCCGATGATGACGATGCGCGCGCGGGCCGGTACAGTTGCGGTCATGCGGAAACCTGTCTGGACACGTTTTGGTCAAGGTCGCAGACATGTCTAGTCATGTCAAGCACCCAGGAGACGACGTGGTGAAGGCCGTGGTGCAGCGCTATGGACAGGTCGATCGAGCTGTCCCTGCACATGTCCGCCTCGCCTCCGCGCTGCGGGACGCGATCGGCAGCGGCGAGCTGCTGCCGGGCGACACCCTGCCCGGTGACGCTGCGCTGATGGAGGCGACCGGGCTCGCGCGCGGCACCGTCCGGCAGGCCGTCGCCACGCTCCGCGCAGAGGGCCTCGTCCAGACGCGGCAGGGCGCGCGCACCTCCGTCCTGCAGCGCCCGCGTCTGCAGCCGTTCTCCGAGCTCCTGTCGTTCACCGCCTGGGCTCGCCAGCAGGGCGCGACGCCCGGTGCCCGAATGGTCGAGCTCGTGCGCCGCACCGTCGATCCGGCCGTGGCGACCGAGCTGCGCATCGGCAGCGAGGAGCTCGTCTGGACGATGATCCGCGTGCGCCTGCTCGACGGCGTGCCGGTGATGGTCGAGCACGCCGCCTACCCCGAGCACATCGGCATGCTGCTCGTCGACGCGGATCTCGAAGCGGGCAGCGTCTACGCGGCGCTGGCTGAACGCGGCGTCGCGGTGGCGTCCGGGCACCACCGCATCAGCGCGATCGCAGCCGAGGCGGCCGATGCCGAGCTCCTGCGCGCACGCCCAGGCACGCCGCTCCTGCGTCAGGAGCGCACGGTGTTCGCCAGCGACGGCACGCCGATCGAGCACTCCGACGATCGCTGGCGCGGCGATTCGGTCGTGCTCGACGCGGTCAACTCGGTCCAGGGCTCCCAGCTCTCGCGCCGGGCGCCGGCGTGAGCCGACGCTGCCCGTCGGTGTGAGCCGGCGCACACCCGTGAAGCCTGCGGGTTTCCCGCGTCAGATCCCCCGGGCCGCCGCGTCATCCCCGGTACAGACGCAACGAAGCGGCAGACGACCCCGCAGCGCTCTGGACACATAGGGCGGCCGGTGCCGACGACCCACCGGCCGCCC
>CAZPQP010000220.1:0-3376 GCA_964588635.1 uncultured Bifidobacterium sp. | reverse complement strand
CGCCCGGAGTACGACGTCGGCGACTTCCTGGTGCGCGGTCTGCTCGGCGTGGCGGCGGACTCGGGCGGCCTGGCCGTGGCGGCCGAGCCGCGCGTGGGGCAGACGTTCCGCTTCCACGTGCGCGACGGCGACGGCGCCGATGCGGATCTCCGGCGCGTCCTCGCGACGGCCGACCGCTCGGCAGGCGCCGCGCTGATCTTCGCGTGCAACGGCCGCGGCCGGCACATGTTCGAGGCACCGCATCACGACGCCAACGTCGTGGGGGAGCTCCTCGACGTCCCGCTGGTCGGCGGCTTCTGCCAGGGCGAGCTCGGACCCGTGGCGGGGGCGAATCACGTGCACGCCTTCACCGCGACGATGCTGACGTTGCCCGTCTGACGACGTGTGAACCTTCGGACATACCCGCGATTGCATGCGCGGTATACAGCCGATCTCAGCGCTACATTCCGCGGGTAATTCACGGGTGTGAGCGGATTCTCGGAATCCGTCACAACTTGTATGATTCGGCGTACCGCGTTATGGCGCCAGGCTAGGGCGCACCGAGACAGAAGGTGATCACTGCAATGAGCAGCTCCGAAATGGCACAGAAGGCTCTCCCCGGATTCCTCGAATCGGTGCGCGTCGCCGACCGGGCGCTTCTCGACGTCGCGCGCACCCGTCGCCTGCGGCCGATGGAGGCGTACCTCCTCCTGATCCTGCTCGACGAGGACGACGCGGTCAGCACCGCGCACGTCGCCGCGCGGATCGCCGCGTCCTCGAGCCAGGCCAAGCAGCTCGCCCTCGCGCTGCAGGTGCGCGGCCTCGTGGTGCGCCGCGACCGCACGGGACTCACGGCCCTCACCGCCGAAGGTCGCGCCGAGGCCGCGGATCTCGCCGCCGACGTCGTCACGGCGCTGCAGCAGCGCCTCGGCGCC
This sequence comes from uncultured Bifidobacterium sp., assembly GCA_964588635.1. Lineage (GTDB taxonomy): Bacteria > Actinomycetota > Thermoleophilia > Gaiellales > F1-60-MAGs149 > F1-60-MAGs149. The sequence continues at coordinate 2,462 of CAZPQP010000220.1, read as the reverse complement.
TTCGACGCCGCCAGCGCCTGGCGCGCCGTCACCGCCTAGCGCGGGAACGGACCGCCGCCGCGCGCGGCGCGGCTCCGCGCTCCGCTCCTCGACGACCGCGTGGTCGGAGAGGCGGAGCGGCATCTCGGGGCACGCCGTGCGGCGCGCCCCGAGACGACGTCCGACTTAGGCCTGCTCGGCCCGCTGGCGCGCCTGCTGGACGAACGGCATCATCGCGCGAAGCTCGGCGCCGACCTCCTCCAGCTGGCTCTCGGCGGCGCGCATGCGGAGCATGCGCATCGTGACGCGACCGGACTGGTTCTCCTCGATGAACTCGCGGGCGAACTGCCCCGTCTGGATCTCGTTGAGGATCTCCTTCATGGCGGCCTTGCTCTCCGGGCCGATCACGCGCGGGCCGCGCGTGAGGTCGCCGTACTCGGCGGTGTCGGAGATGGAGTAGCGCATGCCGTCCATGCCGCCCTCGTAGAGCAGATCGACGATCAGCTTCAGCTCGTGGAGCACCTCGAAGTAGGCGATCTCGGGCGCGTAGCCGGCCTCGACCAGCGTCTCGAAGCCCGCCTGGATCAGCGCCGTTGCGCCGCCGCAGAGCACGGCCTGCTCGCCGAACAGATCGCTCTCGGTCTCCTCGCGGAACGTCGTCTCGATCACGCCGGCACGGGCCGAGCCGATGCCGATCGCCCATGCCATCGCGATGTCGCGGGCGGAGCCGGCCTCATCCTGCTGGACGGCGATCAGCGCCGGAACGCCGCCGCCCTCGGTGTAGACGCGGCGCACGAGATGGCCAGGGCCCTTCGGGGCGCACATGATCACGTTGCTGCCCTTGGGCGGCTCGATGATGCCGAAGTGGATCGAGAAGCCGTGCGTGAACAGGATCGTGGCGCCGGGCTTGACGGCGTCCTTGAGGGAGCCGTTCCACAGCTCGCCCTGCGTCTGGTCGGGGACCATGATCGCGACGACGTCGGCGTCCTTGACGGCCTCGACGGGCGCGACCGGCGTCCAGCCGTGGCCCTCGGCCCGCTTCCAGCCCTCGGAGCCGGGGCGGACGGCGACGGTGACGTCGGCGCCGGAATCGCGCAGGTTGAGCGCGTGCGCATGGCCCTGCGAGCCATAGCCGACGACGACGATCTTCTTGCCCTTGAGGGCGCCGAAATCGCCGTCGGACTCGTAGTAGAGGGTGGCCATGCGGTGTCTTCCTTCTCTTCTTCTGGTGGTGGCGCGATGCGCCAGGGCTGAAATGTACGTGCGGTTCGCGATCGGTGGCGCGTTTACCCGAGGATGCGCAGCGGCGCGCGTCCCTCGTCGTTGGCCACCGAAGCCCGTGTCATGGCGACGCGCCCGGTGCGGACGGCCTCCACGATCGTGTACGGGGCGAGCAGCTCCTCGAGGGCCGCGAGGCGGTCGGGATGCTCCACGCACTCGAGCAGCAGCGAGTCGGCGCCGGCGTCGACGACGCGGGCGTTGAACACCTCGGCCATCCGCATGATCTCCAGGCGATGGGTCGCGTCGGCCTGCACCTTGATCAGCAGGAGCTCGCGCTCGATCGCCATGTCGGGATGCACCTCGAGGACGCGGATCACGTCGATCAGCTTGTCCAGCTGCTTGACGACCTGCTCCACCGAATGGCGCGTGCAGTCCACGCGGATCGTGATGACCGAGCGGTCGGCGCGCTCCGTCGGCCCCACGGCGAGGCTGTCGATGTTGAACCCGCGGCGCGAGAACAGCCCCGAGACGCGCGACAGCACGCCCGGCTTGTTCTCGACCAGCACGCTCAGTGTGTGATGTCCCGGTGTGGCCATCAGACGCCCTCCTCGACCCACTCGTTGTCCCACGCCTGGTCGATCATCTCGTGGGAGGCGGCGCCGGCAGGCACCATCGGATAGACCTTCTCCTCGTGATCGATGCGGAAGTCGATCACGGTCGGCCGACGCGCGGCGATCGCCTCGGCGACGACGGCGTCGACCTCGGCCTCGGTCTCGGCGCGCAGTGCGAGCACGCCGTAGGCCTCGGCCAACTGGACGAAGTCCGGGATGGTCCCGAACAGGTTCGTCTCGGAGTAGCGCTCGCCGTGGAACAGCTCCTGCCACTGGCGCACCATCCCGAGCCAGCCGTTGTTCATCACGGCGTGGATGGCCGGCACGTCGTAGCAGCGGGCGGTGGCGAGCTCCTGCATCGTCATCTGGAAGCAGCCGTCGCCGTCGAAGTTGACGACGTACGCGTCGGGACAGCCCTGCTGGGCGCCGATCGCGGCGGGGACGCCGAAGCCCATGGTGCCGAGGCCACCCGACGTGAGCCAGCGGCGCGGGCCGTCGATCGAGAGGAACTGCGCGGCCCACATCTGGTGCTGGCCGACGCCGGTAACCCAGATCGCGTCCTTGCCCTTGAGGGCCTTGTCGAAGGCCTCGACGACGTACTGCGGCTTGAGCTTCTCGCCCCGCTTGTAGCGGAACGGGTTCTCGCGCTTC
>CAZPQP010000219.1:0-3414 GCA_964588635.1 uncultured Bifidobacterium sp. | reverse complement strand
CCACGATGATCGTCGGGCAGACGCTGATCATCGACGGGGGCTACTCGCTGCCCGCATGACGCCGGACGTGGTCGTCACCGGCGCGTCGCTGACGCTCGACGAGGTCGCCGCGGTGGCACGCGACGGCGCGAGCGCGCGCATCGACGACGCCACGCGCGAGCAGATCCGTCGCGGCAACGAGGTGCTCCTCGCCGCGCTCGAGCACGACGTGCAGGTCTACGGCGGCAACACGGGCGTCGGCGCCGGCAAGCTCGATGCTGTCGCACTCGACGACGAGGCGCGGTTCAACCGCGTGATGCTGCTGAATCACCGCGTGGTCGGCGGTCCGTACGCGCCGGACGAGCTCGTGCGCGCGACGATCCTGCGCGTTGCCAACCACATGGCGTCGGGGCGCAACGGCGTGCGTCCCGAGCTGGTCGACGAGCTCCTCGCCGCGCTCGACCGCCCCTCGCTGCCGCAGATGCGGATGCTCGGCTCGCTCGGCATCGGCGACATCGGCCCGCTGGTGGATCTCGCGATCGATCTGCTGAGTGATTTCGAGCTGGGCCCGTCGGAGGCGCTCGCGCTGTTCGATCACAACTCGTTCGGTACGGCGTCCGCCGCGCTGGCCGTGCTCGACTGCCTGCGCCTCGCCGACACGCTCGACGCGACGATCGCGCTGGACCTCGAGGGCTTCGGCGCGAATCTCGGCGCGATCGATCCGATCATCGCCGTCTCCCGCCCGCATCCGGCGATCGCCATGACCCGCGACCGCGTGGCGGGCCTGCTGGTCGGCAGCACGCTCGAGGACCGCACGCAGGCGCGCAATCTGCAGGATCCGGTGTGCTTCCGCTCGTCGGTCCAGATCCAGGCGGCGTTCCGCGACGTGCTCGATCGCACGTGCGCCATCCTCGACGTCGAGCTGAACGCCTTCCAGGGCAATCCGATCGTGATCGTCGACGAGGAGCGCGTGCAGTCGGTCGGCCAGTTCTCCGTGGTGCCGCTGGCGCTGGCGATCGACGCGCTGCGGCAGGCGCTCGCCGCCGCGATGACGATCCAGCTGGAGCGCTCGGTCAAGCAGCTGCAGCTGCCCTTCAACGGCCTCACGCGCGGCCTGCGCGTGCACGAGCACGGCGGCGAGCCCGGGCTCGAAATGCTGTCGCACGGCATGACGTCGCTGGTCGGCGAGTTGCGCCTCCTGGCCGCGCCCGTCACGAACGAGCTGCCGACGACGTCGATCGAGGAGGGCATCGAGGACACCATGACCCTCCTCCCCACCGCCGCTCGCCGCCTCTCCGAGATGTGCGCGATCGGCGAACGCGTCGTGGCCTGCAGCCTGATTGTCGCGGCGCAGGCGTGCGATCTCCGCGGCCATCGGCTCGGCGGCGGCACGCAGCAGCTGCACGAGCTCGTGCGCACCGTCGCCCCGGCGCTCGAGCCGAACGGCGTGATCCCAGAGCTCGATCCGGTCGAGGCGCTGGTGCACAGCGGCGCCGTCACGGCGCTCGTGCGCGCGAGCTGATCCTTACCGGCCGAGTTCGATGCGCGCCGAGAAGCGCGACCCGCCATCGTCACCTGCTGCGAGCGACCAGCTGCCGCCGACGTCGTCGAGCCACGCGTTGACGATCGCGGTGCCGTTGCCGGCGACACGCTCCTTGGGAGGTGTCGCGCCATCGGCTTCGACGATCAGCTCGAGGTCGGGGCGATCATGTAGGTTGAGGGCGACGAGGACTCGTGTCGCATGACCGTGCCGGAGGGCGTTCTGGAGCGCCTGCTCGACGAGGCGGTAGACCGCGAGGGCGACGCGATCACCATCGTCGACGATGCGGAAGCGCTCGGCAGCGGCCGGGTCGAATTCGACGTCGACCACCATCACGCCCTCGTAGGACGTCGCGAGCTCGTTGAGTGCGACGATCAGCCCGGTGCTGCTGAGCGGCGGCGCGAGGCGGCGCCCGACGTTGCGAACGCCCTCCTCGCGCACGCCGTCGATCTCCGCGATCGTGGCACGCAGGAGCTCCTGATCCTCGGGATCGCCGGTCCGGTCGACCAAGGGCACGAGTCGAAGCGAGGCGCGCAGCAGCGCGGTCTGCACGTCGTCGTGTAGGTACCGCGCCGTCTCCGATCGCACGCGCTCTTCAGCGGCAAGCTGCATGGTGCGCTCGCCGCGCACGAGCTCCTCCTCGCGGCGGAAGCGCTCGAGGACGAACCCGGTGATGCCGTTGGCGAAGACGACCGTGACGACGACCATCAGCGCCGTGAAGACCGCAACGGGGGCGACGCCGGGCTGCACGGGCGTGTGCCCATCGGGCAGCAGGCGCCGCACCATCAGCACCAGTGCGACGGTGATCAGGAGGCTCTCGAGCAGGATCAGCAGCGCATAACGCCCGCGCCCTCCCGTTCCACCCGACCAGTCGAAAACGCGTCGCAACGCCGTCGCACCACCCCATGCGACGAGGGCGACGATCACGACCGCAACCACGTTGGGGAGCGCCAGATCCTGCCACGGCCTGCCGCCCACGCCCTGCGAGAGCGTGCGCACGATCGCCCGGATCGACATGCCGTAGACGACCAGCACGGCGATGGCCTTGGGATAGAGCGGCCAGGGCCCGAAGACGACGCGGCCGAGGATCGCGAAGAAGCCTCGGGGGACGCCGCTGCTCTCGGACATCAGCTCTCGGCGGCGCGCTCGCCGGCGGCGGGCATGAGCCGGAGATACTCGAGCACGGCGGCGGTGCGCAGGTCGGTACCGGGCTGCGGATTCGGCACGAGCACGCGATACGCGAGCGAGAGCTCTCGACGGACCGACACGTGCGCGAGGTGCAGCCGGTCGGCGATGCCGACCGCGTCGTAGCCGGACGCCGCCAGCGCGATCACCTCGCGCTGGCGCGGCGTGAGGCGCGCCAGCACCTCGGCGGCCGGCTCGGCGGACAGCGCGGCCTCGATGCGCTCGATCCCGCCGACGGCGGCCTCGAGCACATCGACGAGGTCGGCAATGGCGACACCGCTGCTCTTCTGGACGAAGGACCAGCCTTCGCGCTCGCGCGGCGGCACCGCGTCCTCGACGTTCGGCACGCGGTACTGCGAGAAGATGACGATCGGGAGCCCGCGGCGCGTGGCGCGCAGCGCGAGCCCCACTTCGATCCCGCTCGGCTGCCCCTGTCCGAGCGCGAGGTCGATCAGCGCGACGTCCATGTCGAGCGAGGCGCCGTCAAGCGCTTCGCGTGCGGACCCGAAGGCCTCGACGGTGTCGATGCGCTCATCTGCGCACAGCTGGGTGGCAACCATGTCACGCAGCATCGGATCGTCCTCGACGTAGAGCACGCGCAGCGCGCCGATCTTCGAGCCTGCGGGGGTCAGGGCCATCACGGGAGTGAGTCTGCCACCTCACCGCCCCCGGGGAATCACCGAGCGGCACCTGACCGCACATTCACTACA
>CAZPQP010000218.1:0-3474 GCA_964588635.1 uncultured Bifidobacterium sp. | reverse complement strand
CCGACCGCGATGCGCGTCAGCGCCGTCTCGGGCAGGAAGCGGGCGATGATGCCCTGGTCCTCCAGCTTGCGGACCACCACGGGCGCGGGCATGCCGCCCATCTCGAAGGCCACGAAGGGCGACGGGGCGTCGACGTGCGAGACGATCGCCTTCGGCACCTCGGCGAGGCAGTCGCGCAGGTACGCCGCGAGGCGCATCGCGGCGGCGTGCGTCTCCGTGTAGCCGCCGACGGACTCGCGCCACTCGATCGCGGCGGTCAGGCCAACCAGTGCGGTGTGCGTGACGGTGCCGGGCTCGAAGCGGCGCGCATTGCCCCACATGCGCGGGCCGTCGGGCGTCTTCTGCATCGTCGGATAGCCGGGAAAGGCCGGCGCGATGCGCTCGAGCGAGCCGGGGTTGACCCACAGGCCGCCGGTGCCGGACGGGCCGCACAGCCACTTCTGCCCGCTGATCGTGTAGAAGTCGCAGCCCAGCGTCTGCACGTCGACGGGGATGCAGCCGGGCCCCTGCGCCGCATCGACGAGGAAGACCGCGCCATGCTCGCGGACGATCTCCGACATCCGCGGGATCGGCATGATCCGCCCCGTCGTCCAGATGACGTGCGACAGCGCGACCAGCTTCGTGCGCGGCGTCAGCGCGTCGCTGATCACCTGCACCGGATCGTCGGCGTACGTGATCGGCACGACGATCACCTCGATCCCGCGACGCTCACCCATCACCTGCAGCGGCACCGTCAGCCCCGGGTGCTCGAAGTCGCCGATCACGACCTGGTCGCCGGGCTGCCAGTCGATGCCGCCGACGACGAGGTTGAGGCCATCGCTGGTGCAGTGGCCGAGCGCGATCTCCGTCGACGGCGCGTTCACGACGCGCCCCATCGCGGCGCGCGCAGCCTCCTCGATCGCGGACTGCTCCGCGTAGCGGTCGTCGCCGATCCGCCCCACGTTCCAGACCCCCTCGACGTGCGCGTTCATCGCGTCCTTCACGGCGAGCGGGAACGGCCCGAACGTGCCCGTGTTGAAGTACACGGCGTTCGTGACGGAGGGCATCTGGCTGCGGATCAGTGCGGTATCGACCATGGGCGGCAGCGTAGTGCCTCGGCGCCGGTAGCATCCGGGACATGTTCCGCCGCAAGCGCTTCGGAGAGCTGATCAAGATGCAGCTCGAGGTCTTCGCGATCGACCATGCCGATCGCCTGCAGTCGCTTCGCAACGCGCTCGAGCAGTACCGCGCTTCCGACCGCTACGACGCCGAGGAGCGCTACGGCGACTACGCCGACGAGATCGACTGGGCCGCGGAGGAACTGGCGGAGATGCGCGACGCGTACGCGGCGACGATCGATCCCGAGCTGGTGGAGCAGTACGAGCGCGAGTTCTCGAAGGCCGTCCACAGGACCTATCCGCCGATCGCGGTGATCCTGGACACGCTCTGATGTTCGACCACGCCCTGTTCGAGGAGTGGATCCGGACGTGGGGCTACGTCGCCATCTTCATCCCGCTGATGCTGGAGACGGCGGGCATCCCCTTCCCGGGCGGCACGATCCTGCTGATCGCCTCTGCCGCCTCCTCCCGCGGGCTGCTCAATCCCTTCGCCGTCGCCGCCGTCGCCTCGCTGGCCGCGATCATCGGCGACAACATCGGGTACTGCATCGGCCGCTTCGGCGGCCGGCGGCTGATCGATCGCCTGAGCCGCTTCCAGCACGTCGCCGCCGGTGTCGCCTGGAGCGAGCAGTTCTTCGCGATCCACGGTGGCAAGGCCGTGGTCCTGGCCCGCTGGACGGCCGGACTGCGCATCTTCGGCGCGTGGATCGCCGGCATGAGCAGCATGCGCTGGCGCACCTTCTTCCTCTGGAACGTCCTCGGCGGCGTCACCTGGGCCTGCTCCCTGACGACCATCGGCTACGCCTTCGGCGAGTCGATCCAGCGAGTGGAGAGCGTCATGGGCGTTGGCGGCGCGGTCGTGTTCGCCGCGATCGTGATCGTGTTCGCGGCGATCCTGCTCCGTCGTCTGCAGCGGCGCCAGCAGGCGCGTGCCGAGGAGCTGATGGAGCGCAAGTTCCCCGGCGCGCGCGAGGACTAGGCGAGCGCGACGACGACGCGGCCCGGCGCCGACTCGACGACGCGGGGTGCCGACGAGAGCGTGTCGACCTGGGCGCAGCGCATGACGTCGGGCTCGAGACCGGTGCCGTCGAGATCGCGGGCGCTCTGGCTGTCCTCGAGCGCCGCGAGCGCAAGCGGATAGGCATTCGCGATCGCGATGGCCGTGCGCGCACCGTCAGTGGGGAACGCCTCGGGCAGCACGTGCAGGATGCGCTGCATCAGCACGCCGGCGACATAGGCGTCGTCGAGGGCGACCTCGCCGCGCACGCCGGCGCAGCGGACCACGATCGTGCCGTCGGCGGGCGCCGCGGCGAGCGCGGCATCGACGAGGGCCTGGGCGTTGACGAGCGCGCCGACCAGCACGGTCGTGGACTCCGCGACGGACTGCAGGATCGCGCGGGTGCCGTTCGTGGTCGTGAGGACAAGGCGGTCGCCCTTGCGCTCGGCGTACTCGGCGGGCGAGTTGCCGAGGTCGAAGCCCTCGATCAGCACCCCGTGGCGCTCACCGCCCAGCAGCACGCCCTCGGCGCGCTCGGCGTGGGCGTCCTCGATCTCCCCCACGCACGTGACCGACGCGTAGCCGGTGTCGAGCGCGTGCGAGATCGTCGTGGTCGCGCGGATGCAGTCGACGACGATCGCGACGTCGGCGGGTGCGGGATCGCGCGGGTCGAGTGCGACGTGCAGCGTGTGCGCCATCTCAGCGGTCCTTGAAGCTCGCGTCGAGTGCCGCCTGTGCCGCGGCCAGACGCGCGATCGGCACGCGGAACGGCGAGCACGACACGTAGTCGACGCCGACCTCGTGGAAGAAGCCGACGCTGGCCGGGTCGCCACCGTGCTCGCCGCACACGCCGAGCTTGATGCCCGGCTTGGCACGGCGGCCGCCCTCGCAGCCCATGCGCACGACGGCGCCGACGCCGTCGACGTCGAGCGTGGAGAACGGGTTCGCGTCGATCACCCCGTCCTCGATGTACTGCTGGAGGAACTTGCCCTCGGCGTCGTCGCGCGACAGGCCGAGCACGGTCTGCGTGAGGTCGTTGGTGCCGAACGAGAAGAAGTCGCCGTGCTCGGCGATCTGGTCGGCGACCACAGCCGCGCGCGGCAGCTCGATCATGGTGCCGATCTCCACGGGGAACTCGACGCCGTGCGCCTCGTTCTCCTCCTGCACGACCTCCTCGACCAGCTCGCGCATGCGGTGCAGCTCCTCGGCGAAGCCGACCAGCGGGATCATGATCTCGGGGCGCGGGTCGCCGCCCTTGGCCTTCAGCTGGTGGGCGGCGCGCATGATCGCGCGGGCCTGCATCCGGTAGATCTCGGGGAACAGGAGGCCCAGGCGGCAGCCGCGGGTGCCGAGCATCGGATTCGACTCGGTCAGCTCCTT
>CAZPQP010000217.1:0-3485 GCA_964588635.1 uncultured Bifidobacterium sp. | reverse complement strand
CCGGCGGCCTCGTCGTAGAGCTCGGTCATCGCCGGGTCGAGCGCGATCGCGATGTCGGTACCGGGCGTGTAGCCCGCGCGCTCGATGGCGCCCATGATCAGCGTCAGCGCCTCCTCGTTGGACGACAGGTCCGGCGCCACGCCGCCCTCGTCGCCGACCGCGGTCGACAGGCCGCGCTGCTTCACGTCCGCGCGCAGCGCATGGAACGTCTCGACGCCCCAGCGCAGACCCTCGGCGAAGCTCGGCGCGCCGACGGGCATGATCATGAACTCCTGCAGGTCGAGCGCGTTGTCGGCGTGCGCGCCGCCGTTGATGACGTTCATCATCGGAACCGGCAGCACGTGCGCATCGGACCCGCCGACCTGGAGGTACAGCGGCACGCCGTTGAACGCGGCGGCGGCGTGGGCGCTGGCCAGCGAGACGCCGAGGATGGCGTTCGCGCCGAGACGGCCCTTGTTCGGCGTGCCGTCGAGCTCGATCAGCGCGGCATCGATCGCGCGCTGGTCACCGGCCTCCATGCCCTTCAGCGCCGCGGCGATCTCGCCGTTGACGTTGGCCACCGCCTGCGTCACGCCCTTGCCCATCCAGGCGTCACCGCCGTCACGCAGCTCGACCGCCTCCCACTGGCCCGTCGAGGCCCCGGAGGGCACAGCCGCGGTGCCGCGCGCGCCACCCTCGAGGACGACGTCGACCTCGACGGTCGGGTTGCCGCGCGAGTCGAGGATCTGGCGGCCGTGGATCGAGGTGATGACGCTCATCGTGCTCCTTCTCGGGGTGAACGGGCGAGCCGCTCCTTCGCGGCGCGATAGTACCGCTCCTGCTCCTCGAGCGAGAGGTCCGCGAACGCGAACCCCTTCTCGTCGGCGATGCGCTCGGCCTCCTCGACACGCGCACGGAAGCGTCCCGCGGCACCGCGCAGCGCGGTCTCGGGATCGACCTTGACGAGTCGCAGGAGGTTGACGGCGGCGAACAGGACGTCGCCCGCCTCGTCGCGCACCGCGTCCGCCGGCGCGGGGCCTTGCGGGGGATGGGCGGCGAGCGCCTCGACGAGCTCGTCGAGCTCCTCGCGCGTGGCGGCCTCCGCCCCGCTCCACTCCGACCAGTCGAAGCCGATCGCGGCGGCCCGCTTCTGCGTCTTGAGCGCCTGGAGCAGCGTCGGCAGCGACGCGGGGATGTCGTGGAAGATCCCCTCACGCCCCTCCTGCTCACGCTTGATGCCCTCCCAGTTGCGCAGCACGTCGGCGGTGCCCGCCACCTCGACCTCGCCGTAGACGTGCGGATGGCGGCGAACCAGCTTGTCGCCGATGCCGCTGGCGACGTCGGAGAGATCGCCCGCGCCGACCTCGCGCGTCATCACGCTGAGGATGAAGGACTGGAACAGGACGTCGCCGAGTTCATCCACGAGCTTCGCGTCGGGCGGCCCGGCCAGCGCGACGTCGGCGAGCTCGTAGGCCTCCTCGATCGTGTGCTGGACGATCGTCGCGGGCGTCTGCTCGCGATCCCACGGGCACTCGCTGCGCAGCCGCACGGTGATCTCCCACAGCCGCCCGAGGGCCTGCGCCGTGGCGCGCGCGGCCAGCGCCTCGCGGTCGAGCGCCACGTCGAGGGCCGCGTCATCGCGGACCAGGCGCCACGCCGTCAGGTCGTCGGCGGCGATCAGCGGCGCGTCCGCGGCATGGCGGACGCCGCGCTCCGCCAGGAACGCGGCGAGCGCCTCGCAGCGGACGTCGGCGGCTCCGGCCGCGACCAGCTCCTCGAGGGCGAGCGCGGGCACGCCGGCGGGGTCTCCCCCGCCGAGCGCGACGACGCGTCGCCCGGCCACCTACCCGGCGGTGGTGGCGTCGGTCGCCGTCTGCTGCGGCGGCAGCGAGTAGCCCTTGGCGTAGGCCGACTTGGCGGCGTACTCCTTCTGGACGCCGTCGAACCACTTCGTGGCCGCCTCGTTCTTCTTCGTCTGCGACAGCTCGTCGATGATCTGCTGCTTGACGTCCTTGAAGGGCTGGACGGTGGCCGGCGTGACCGGGCCGAGGGCCTTGATGATGTGGCAGCCGAACTGCGACTTGACCGGCGGATCCGTGATGTCACCCGTGTTCTTGAGGGCGAATGCGGCCTTGCGGAAGTCGGCGTCCCAGTTCTGGTCGTTCGTGATCGTGTACTCGCCGCCGGTGTCCTTCGACCCCGGATCCGCGGAGTACTTCTTGACGAGGGCCTTCCAGTCGCCCGGATTGGCCTGGACCTCCTTGAGGACCTCCTCCGCCTTGGTGCAGTCGGCGGCGGTGGCCTTCCCCTTCGGCGCCACGTCGAGCAGGATGTGCGCGACCTTGCGGGACTCGGCGGTCGTGAACTTCGTCGCCTTGTCCTTGTCGTACTGCTTCTGGGCCTCCTCGTCGGTCACCTTGACGTTCTTGGTGATGTCGTCGTAGAGCGCCTGCGCCTGCTGGCGGAGCGTGAACTGCTCGAGCAGCTGCGCCTCGGTCAGCCCCTGGTCCTTGAGGTACTTGTCGTACGCCTTCTGCTTGTTCTGGCAGCACTGGGCCTTGAACGCCTTGAGATCCTCCTGGATCTTCTTGTCGTCGACCTTGATGCCCTTGGCCTCGGCCTCCTGCGCGATCTCGGCGTTCTGCACGAGGCTCTGGAGGACCTGCTGCTTCAGCGTCTTCTCCTCGGCGGAGCCCTTCTTCGGGGCCGTCTGGCCGTTGGCCTCGCCCTGCTTCACGGCGGAGGCGTAGAGCTGGTCGAACTGCGCCTGCGTGATCTCCTGGTCACCGACGACGGCGACGGCGCCCGACGGCACGGTCGGCTTCTCGGGCGCGGAATCGCCTCCACCGCAGGCCGCCACGACCAGCGCGAGGGTGGCGAGCAGGACGACGAGCGAGAGGGCTTTGCGCATGGGAGAGGTGGCTCCGAGGGTGATGGTCAGATCGGGTGCGAGTCGCATGAAAGCGCCCCTCAGGACGCTTCCGACCGCAGGCCGATAATAGCATCGGCCAGTTCTCGCGCCCGGTCGATGGGTGATCCGGACTGCCCGACGGGCAGCCGGAGCTCATCCTTCGCCGGGGTCGCGACGATGCCGTCGAGCCGGTCGCGCAGCGTGCGCGCCTCCTCGAGCGACACGCGCGTGCCGGTGATCCGGGCCCCGTCCCTGCCCACCTGGACGACGACGTTGCCGAGCGGCGCCACGGCGAGGCGCAGCTCCTGCATGCCGATCAGGTTCTGCACCGGATCCGGCACCGGGCCGAAGCGGTCGGCCAGCTCGAGCTCGAGATCGCGCAGCTGATCGATCTCCACGGCGAGGGCAATCCGGCGGTGGACATCCATCTTCACCGCCTCGAGGCCGACGTAGTCGGCGGGCACGTAGGCGTCGAGCGCGAGGTCGATGCGCGGCCCGAGCGCCATCGCCTCGGGCGCCACGCCCTGCAGGTCGGCGACGGCCTCGGCGAGCAGGTCGCAGTAGAGCTCGAAGCCGATCGCCGCGACGTGGCCCG